>CAIJMB010000137.1 GCA_903821715.1 uncultured Flavobacteriales bacterium | reverse complement strand
GGGCCTCATGGCCCACGGCCTGGGCCTGCGCGACCGCCCGGACGCCTGTACCCCCCGCGAATTGATCGACGACTGGCGGGCGCGCGGCCCGGCCACCCTCGCCTGCGGCGAGGTGGCGGCCGCCTCATTCCTACCTTTGCACTTATGATTCAATCTATGACCGGCTTCGGCCAGGCAAGTGCCACGTTCGAAGGGCTCCGCATCTCGGTAGAAATCCGCTCGCTCAACAGCCGCGGCCTCGACCTCAACCTGCGCATGCCGCACCGCTACCGCGAACGCGACTTGACGTGGCGCAAAATGATTGGAGATGCGGTGCAGCGCGGCAAAGTCGACGTCAGCATCAACCGCGAACAGGCCGAGGGCCGTGGAAGCACGATCAATGAAGCCCACTTGCGCCAAACCATGGACGACCTGCAGCGCATTGCGGGAGGCAGCTTGACTCCTGCTGAGGCGTTGGCGATGGCCTTGCGGGTTCCGACGGAACAGGGTCCTTCCGTTGACTTGGATCCCACAGAGGCTGAGGCCGTTGAGGCACTGATTCGTTCCGCACTTGAAGCGTTTCAAACGTTTCGCAGCCACGAAGGTTCCGCCTTGGCCAAAGACCTCGAAGCCAACTTGGCGACGATTGAGCGCGGCGTTCCCGTGATCGAATCCGCTGAACCCGAGCGACTTGAAAACCTCAAGGGCCGCCTAACCAAGGCCGCCGTGAAGGCCGCCGACGACCAGCCCATGGACATGCAGCGCTGGGAGCAGGAGCTCCTTTTTTACGTCGAAAAGATTGACATCAACGAAGAAAAGGTCCGCCTCAAGGCGCACATTCAGCACTTCCGCGAGGCCCTGGCTGCCGGCGAAGGCCGCAAGCTCGGCTTTTTGGCCCAAGAACTCGGCCGCGAAATCAACACCCTTGGCAACAAAGCCCACCACGTCGGCATGCAGCGCCAGGTTGTACAGATGAAAGAAGAACTCGAGAAAATCAAAGAGCAAGTACTCAACGTCCTGTAAAACAGCAGCTAGCAACCAGTAACCAGCAGCTTGCAACTAGCAGCTAGTAGCCAACGAGCCAACCTCGCCAATCTCTGCCAACAAGCCAACCTCGCCAACCTCGCCAACATGTCCCCCGGCCAACTCCTCATTCTTTCTGCTCCGTCGGGCGCCGGCAAAACCACGCTGGTGCGCCGGCTGATGGCGCAGCTTCCTGGGCTGGCGTTCAGTATTTCGGCGACGACGCGGGCTCCGCGCGGAAGCGAAGAGGACGAAGTCGACTACCACTTTTTGACGACCGAAGACTTTCAGGCGCGCATCGATCGGGGCGAATTCCTCGAGTGGGAAGAGGTCTACCCTGGTCGCTACTACGGAACCTTGCGCAGCGAGGTCGAGCGCCTCTGGGCCGAGGGCAAGGTCGTGGCCTTTGACATTGACGTGGTGGGCGGCCGCAACCTCAAGCAGCAGTTTGGCGACCGGGCCTTGGCGCTGTTTGTGGCTCCGCCGAGCCTTGAGGTGCTGGGTCAGCGGCTTCGCGGGCGCGGAACCGAGACCGAAGACCAAATCACCCAGCGCTTAGCCAAGGCGGAGTGGGAGCTCGCTCAAGCGCCCGACTTTGACCGGGTGGTGGTCAACGACGACCTCGATCGGGCTGAATCCGAGGCCCTTGCGGCGATTTTAGCATTTGCTCCGTTGTGCGCATAGGCCTGCTGCTGGGCACGTTTAACCCCGTGCACCTGAGCCACTTGCTAGTGGCCGAGCGACTTCAAAAGCACGCCCGCCTCGACGAAGTGTGGTTGGTGCTTACCCCGCGCAACCCCTTCAAGCAGGGCGAAACGCTTGCGAGCGACGCCCACCGCTTTGCCATGCTTCAGCTCGCAGTGGCCGGTCGGTCGGGGCTGGCCGCCAGCGACGTCGAACTCGGAATGCCCCAGCCCAACTACACGGTCGACACCTTGGAACTCCTTGCGACGCGGCACCCCGAACACCAGTTCGCGCTGCTCATGGGCGAAGACAACTTGGCTGGATTCAGCCGTTGGCGCAGTCCCGAACGCATTCTGGAACTGGCCGAACTGGTCGTGTACCCCCGTCCCGATTCAGGATTGGATCCAGAGTCGAGCTGGCTGCAGCATCCGCGCGTTCGCCAGGTTGACGATGCCTTGATGGCGAGAAGTAGTACCTCGGTGCGGCGAAGTGTGGCCGAAGGTTCCGAAACCCTTGACGACCTACCGGCCGCCGTCGCAGCGTATATTCGAGATCACGATCTCTACCGCTAGACCCCGATGACCCCTTTTCTGCAGCGCGTCGCCCAAACTGCGGCCGCGTGTGGCGTTCCGCTGCACCGGGTCGGAATCGTGCTGCCCACTCGACGGGCCGAGCGGAGCCTGCGGCGCTACTGGGCTCAGGACCAGCCCATTTTGAGTCCGAGCGTGTGGGCCATCGAAGAGGTCATGGCTGATTTGGCTGGAATTCCCGCCGCCAGCCCCACCGAGCAGCTGCTCGCTCTATTTAGTGCACACCGCCAGGTGGCCGGGACGCATGCGGATCCCTTGGACGAGTTTCTGCGCTGGGCTCCGACCATTTTGCGCGACTTTGGCGAGCTCGACCGCCACGGAGCGGATGCAAACGCCGCCCTGCGCGAGCTGCGCGAAATCGAGGCCCTCGGCGAATGGGGCCTTGAAGAGCCCACCGAGCTGATGCAGCGCCGTCTGGGCCTGTGGCGCCAGCTTCCCGAACTCTACGCCGCCTACCACGAGGCCCTTGGGGCCCAAGGCATGACCACGCCCGGAATGCAGTTTCGCCGCGCTTCGCCCCCGCCCAGTGGCCCAACCGAGGCCCAATGGCTGAACTGGCGCGCCCGCCACGGAGTCGACCGCCTGTTTTTTGCAGGGTTCAATGCCCTGACGCCGCCTGAGGAAGCGCTGCTGCGCTCCGCCCACCTGCACCTCGGCGCACAAGCCCTCTGGGACGCCGACCGCCACTACCTCGACCTCGAGGTGCACGAGGCGGGCGAAGCCCTGCGCGACCTCGCCCAACGCCTGCCTGAGGGGCTGACGGTCGACCTTCAGGATGCCCCCGCGCACTGGGCCACGGGGCAGCAGCAGATCGAAATCATCTCGGCCAGCCGCCACCTCGGCGTCGCCCAGTCGGTGGGGGCACTGCTCGAGGAATGGGGTCCCGAAATGGCCCGCCAAACCGCCGTGGTGCTGGGCGACGAGAGCCTTTTGGTGCCCGTGCTGCAGGCTCTGCCCGAGGGCATCGAAGAGGCCAACGTGACCATGGGCCTTCCGCTCTACCTGACCCTGCCCTACGCCGGGGTGGAGGTCTTTTTGCAGCTCCACGAGGCCCGCGAGCAAAACCGCGGAAGCTACCCGCGCCCCCTGCTCGAAGCTACCCTGATTCACCCCTTTGCCGCGATGGTGGTCGCTGACCCCAGCGCGCTGGTCCGGGCACAATTTGAGCTTCGCCGGGCGCGCCGGGCCCACTGGTCTGCGGCCCAGGTCGAAGCCCTGTTGGGTGCTGACGCAGCCTTGTGGCGCCCCGCCCACGACCCGCGGCAGCTCATTCAGGAACTTGCCAAGCGCACGGCCCATTGGCTGTCGGTTCCGCGCCCCGCCTGGGAAGGGGAGCCCGCCCGCGCCGTGCTGCAAATCCTCGAACGGCTGCATGGCATGCTTCCCGACGAGGTGCTGGGCGTCGGAAGCCTCTTGCGCCTTTACCGATCGCTGGCCACGGAGTCGCCCGTCGCCTTTTTTGGCGAGCCCTTCAACGGTCTGCAAATCATGGGCTTACTCGAGACCCGTGCCCTGGATTTTAAGCGACTCATCGTGGCTCCGCTCAACGAAGGCGTGCTGCCGCAGGGGCGCAGCACCGCGAGCTTTTTGCCCTTTGACTTGCGCAAGGCCTACGGGCTTCCGCTGCCCCAGGACCGCGAGTCGGTGGCGGCCTACCACCTCTACCGCCTGATGCAGCGCGCCGAAACCGTCGTGATGGTCGTCAACAGCGAGCCCGACGGACTTGGCAAGGGCGAGGCCAGCCGCTGGGTGCGCCAGGCCCAACTCGAACTCGCCCGCTACCCCGGCATCCGCGTGACCGACCGCCGCCTCAACTGGCCGCTGCGCCCCGACCAGTTTCAGCCCGAAGGCGCCGACGTGCCCACCGGCCCCGAAGTGTGGCCCCTAGTCGCCGACGCCCTGCAGCGCAAGGGTCTGAGCCCCACCGGATTCCAGCGCTTTCTCGAGGACCCCTACCTCTTTTTGGTGCGCAACGTGCTCGAGATCCGCGAAGAATCGCGCACCCACGACCGCGTCGCGGCAGACGCCCTCGGAACCGCCCTGCACTATGTGCACGAGCAGCTCTACAAGACCCTCAAGGCCGAGGGCCAATGGGCCGTGGACCGCGTCGAATCCTGGACCCACGAAGGCATCAACAAAGAAATGCCCTCGTCGCTCGACACCGGGTACCCGATGCTGACGCGCCAAATCGCCCTGCACATGGCCCAGGCCTGGGCTGAGGCCGAAGGCCAGCGCAACGAAGACGACCGCGAACTGCCCTTCGAAGTACTGGGCGTCGAAGAAAAGCTCGAAGCCCTGCTGCAGCTGGACTTCGGGGGCGTCCCCGTGCGCGGAACCGCCGACCGCATCGAGCGCTGGTCCGACGGCCGACTGGTCGTGGTCGACATCAAAACAGGCTCGGTCGACGAGGCCAGCACCCGTTGCAAATCCGACTGGGCCGAGCTTCAAAAACCCAGCAAGGCTAAGGGGTTCCAGCTGATGACCTATGCCTGGATGCTCGGCCAGCGCTACCCCGACGCCCGTGAATTCCAGGTCGGAATCGCCCCCATGCGGCGCCCCCACGACCCCGTGCTTTGGTTTAGCATCGCCAAGCGAAGCTTGCTCACCCGCGCAGACCTAAATGCCTTTGAAGCTGAGGTGCTGCGGCCCCTGGCTAACTCGATTGCGGAGTTTTTTCAGGGGAATTCCACGCTGAGTAGTGCTAGCGCTCAAGAATGAGTGCGGTACGGTGCCGCATTCAGAGCGGTACGACGTGACGTGATTTTTCGCATCCAGATCATGTTGTTTTGTTCGATTATTTGATGTAATATTACATCATTAAGTATAATTATAGCCTGCTATGAACGAATTTTCCACCATTGAATTGAGACGAATGACCGACGGCATGGTGATCAAGGCCATTGGTGAATACGTTCGAGCGGTACGACTTGAGCGGAATTTAACCCAAGAGGAATTGGGGGACCGGTCCGGCGTTCATCGAACTACAATACGGGACCTTGAATTGGGCCGGAGAAGCACCCTGCTGACCCTTATCCAAGTACTGCGCTCCTTGGACCAATTGCACGCGCTGAAAAACTTCAAGGTGTCCCACGAATTAAGTCCGCTTGAACTAGCGAAGCTTGAGTTCAACCAACGAAAGCGGGCAAGTCGATCAACTGCGAATCCGGAGTCAAAAAAATCAGACTGGTAATGATTCAAACTGCATTTGTCACCATTTGGAATCAGCGGGTAGGGGCCGTTGCTTGGGATGAACAAAATGGTACCGCATCCTTTGAATACGACCCTGATTTCGTCCAAACGGGTTTAGAATTATCTCCGATCCTAATGCCCCTGGAAGCCTCTCGCACGTTCAGGTTCCCCGATCACCGCAACACTATTACGTTTAAAGGACTGCCCGGTTTGCTCGCGGATGTGCTGCCGGACAAGTACGGAAGCGCCTTGATCAATCAATGGCTCGTACACAACAACCGGCCTGCCAACAGCATCAATCCAGTTGAAACGCTCTGCTTCATCGGCCAGCGAGCGATGGGCGCACTGGAATTCGAGCCCGCTATGCCCAAGACTCAAAGCGAATCCATTAATCTGGAAATGAATGAATTAATCGACATTACGTCAAAGATTCTTTCTGGCAGGCAAGCGTTTCTCACCAACCTCGCGCCCGAACAAGAAAAGGCCCTTCAGGCTATTCTCAAAGTCGGAACATCTGCAGGTGGTGCTCGCGCCAAGGCATTGATTGCCTTCAACAAGGAGACCCAAGAAATCCGGAGCGGCCAAGCGCATATTCCCAGTGGATTTGAGCACTACCTCATCAAATTTGATGGGGTTGAAGACGAACAATTCGGCACCTCATTAGGATACGGACGAGTTGAAATGGCCTACTACAAAATGGCCGTGGCTGCAGGAATTGAAATGATGGAATGTGAGCTCCTGGAAGAAAATGGTAGAGCGCACTTCATGACCAAGCGATTTGACCGCACCAATACTACCGATAAAGTTCATGTCCAGTCCTTTTGTGCAATGCGGCACTATGACTTTAAAGACATCAACCTGTACTCCTACGAAGACTTATTTGAAACCATGAGGCTTCTGGCACTTCCGTACCCACAGGCTGAGCAACTTTTCAGAAGAATGGTGTTCAATGTCGCTGCCCGAAACTGCGACGACCATACCAAGAACTTTGCGTTTGCAATGGATCAAGGCGGGCAATGGTCCCTAGCGCCTGCCTATGACGTATGCCATGCCTACCGACCGTCCAGTACTTGGGTCAGTCAACACTGCTTGAGTATAAATGGTAAAAGGTCCCACATCACCAAGGCAGATGTGCTCGAAGTAGCGCGCAAAATGAACATCAAACGAGCAGAAGAGATCATCGACCAGGTCGATCAGGTCGTAGGTAATTGGAACGAATATGCCAATGAGCAACACGTTGATCCTGCACTAAGGGATGCCATTCATGCGACACTCGTACGTCTCAACGCAACGATGCCGCGGTGAGAGCGAGATTAGTACCTAAGGTTCGCTAAATCCCAACTTCAAAATTATCAATTCATTAATAACTAGCGCTTACGAAGTCAGAAAATTGGATCTTCAGGCGCTACCCGCATTCTTCTACAGTGAAATTGTACAGGACCCCCCGACATGTCTACCGCGTCCCGGCAGACATTGACAATGGGGTTGCTACGGTAATTGTCACATATGATTCCGCGGGATTGAAGTTGTTCTGGCC
>CAIJMB010000136.1 GCA_903821715.1 uncultured Flavobacteriales bacterium | reverse complement strand
GAACGGCGCCGGAGCCGTGGGCCTGGCCATCCTCCCGGCGCACCGGCTTGAGGACCTAAAGCTTCCGGCGCAGCCCTGGATTGTGGTGCTTGACGGGCTCGAAAAGCCCGGCAACGTCGGAGCCATCTTGCGAACCGCCGACGCGGTAGGCGTGGACGCCGTAATTTTTAGCAGCTTAGACTGCGATCCCTACAGTCCTCAGGCCGTGCGCAATTCCACCGGTGCGCTTTTTAACCTTCAGCTCGCCTCCGCGCCCCGCGAAGAGGTGCAGGCTTGGCTTGCGTTGCGCGGAATTCCGCCCTACGCCCTTCACCTCGAGGGGGCGACGCCCCACCACTCTGTGGACTGGACGAAGGCATCGGCCATGGTACTTGGCCCCGAAGACCGTGGTCTAGAGGCCTCGTGGGCGGCTTCGCAGCGCGTCAAGATTCCGATGCGAGGTTCTGTGGATTCCTTAAATGTGAGCGTGGCGGCGGCAGTCGTGCTCTACGAGGGCCTTCGCCAGCGGTCGTAGCCGCGTGTGTGCTCAGCCAGACCAAAGTTGGGTAAAAAAGGAAGCCCGATCCGAAGACCGGGCTTCACACCAAACCAATAAACCTAATCCACCGACGAATCGACTTCATAGATTCATCGCAAAGATAGGCGGATGTGGTTAAAAACATATCCCAATACGACGGATGTATGGGAATAATTAAATTCCGCACGGATTTGCACGAAAACTGCTAAGCCTCAGCGCAATGCAACGGCAGTCGGGCTTTCAATCCCCTTCATTTCACGGGGGTCTCCAGCGTACAAAAGATGGCCACCGTCGGGTCCACCATCTGGACCCAATTCAATTAACCAGTCTGCGGCCGCAAGGACATCGCGGTGGTGCTCAACCACGACCACGGTATGGCCGAGGGCGATGAGTGCGTCGAGCGACTTCAGCAACTTCTGCACGTCGTCCATGTGCAGCCCGGTGGTGGGTTCGTCAAAGACAAACAGCACGGGGTCGGCAGAGTGGCCTCGCACTAAAAACGAGGCAAGCTTCACGCGCTGCGCTTCTCCGCCCGAAAGCGTGCTCGACGACTGTCCAAGTTGAATATACCCCAATCCGACGTCGGCCAGCGGGCGAAGCTTGTCGGTAATTTTCTTTTGCTGGTGGGCGGCAAAAAACTCCATCGCCTCGTCGACGGTGAGTTCGAGAATGTCACTGATGGATTTGCCCTGAAACTCGACCTCGAGCACGTCTGCCATAAATCGCTTGCCGTGGCACTGTTCGCACTTGAGGTGCACGTCGGCCATGAACTGCATCTCGACGGTTACGTAGCCGTCGCCCTGACACACGGGGCAGCGTCCGCCGTCGGTATTGAACGAGAAGTGCTTGGCCGCATACCCGCGCAGCTGGGCGGACTTTTGGGCTGCATAGAGGTTGCGGATGTCGTCGTAGGCCTTGAGGTAGGTCACCGGATTCGACCGCGACGACTTGCCCATGGGGTTTTGGTCGACGACCTCGACCGCGCTGATGCGCCGCCAGTCTCCGGTCAACTCGTCAAAAGCGCCGGCGCGCCCGCCGTATTCGCCCAGCAGTTTTTGAAGTGCGGGCACCAAAATATTGCGCACTAACGTCGTTTTGCCCGAACCGCTCACGCCGCATACTGCGGTCAAGCGTTCGAGCGGAATCCGCACTGTGACATCCTTGAGGTTCTGCGCACGAGCGCCGCGAAGCTCGATCCAGTGGCGGGATTCGGTTCCGAGTGCAGTGCGTCCCACCTGCTTGCGGCCCGAGAGGTAGTCGCCAGTAAGGGTAGGGGCAAGGGTCAGACCGCTTCCGGGGCCCGCGTACACGACTTCGCCGCCGAGGCGACCGGCTCCGGGACCAATGTCAATCACGGTGTCGGCGGCGCGCATGAATACGTCGTCGTGCTCGACCACAATGACGGTGTTGCCGGCATCGCGAAGTGACTGCAGTACGCCCAAAAGCTGGTCCGCGTCGCGCGGGTGCAGGCCCACCGAGGGCTCGTCCAAAATATACATTGAGCCGACAAGTGCGGCGCTTAAGCTGGTGGCCAGGTGAATCCGCTGGGATTCGCCTCCGCTCAATGTGTTGGCGGGCCGGTTCAGCGTCAGGTAGTGCAGTCCGACGCGCTCCAAAATGTCGAGGCGGTGGCGCAATTCCTGCAGCAGGCGTTCGCCCACCTTGGTCTCGTGGGCGCTGAGCTCCAGCCCGTCAAACCATCGTTTGGCGTCGCGCACGCTGAGTTCGAGTACCTCGGCGAGGTTGCGGTCTCCGACGTGTACGGCAAGGGCTTCGCGGCGCAGGCGCGATCCGCCGCAGTCCGGGCAGGTCGTCTTGCCGCGGTAGCGGGCCTGCAAAACCCGGTACTGAATCTTGTACGAACTCTCTTCGACCATCTTAAAAAATGCGTCGATGCCTGCGAAGTGGGCGCAGCCCTTCCACAGCATCGCGTGGTGCTCCGAGCTGAGCTGCTGTACGGGGCGGTGGATGGGGAATCCGGCGCGCTCGGCTCCACGCAGCAACTGGTCCTTCCATTCACCGAGTTTTTCGCCGCGCCACGGCGCTACGGCATCTTCAAACACACTCA
The DNA here is from genome assembly GCA_903821715.1 of uncultured Flavobacteriales bacterium. Classification (GTDB taxonomy): domain Bacteria; phylum Bacteroidota; class Bacteroidia; order Flavobacteriales; family Schleiferiaceae; genus TMED14. The sequence goes on along the minus strand of CAIJMB010000136.1, from coordinate 812 downwards.
ATCCGGGGTTCGGAACCACCAATTCCGGGTCAATTCCTAGCACGGAACCAAATCCCTCGCACGTGGGGCAGGCGCCCTGGGGCGTGTTGAACGAAAACAAACCTGGGGTGGGCTCTTCAAAGCGCACGCCCTCGGCCTCAAACCGGTTCGAGAACTCGTTCACCTGATCCCCAATGCGGATGCGGCAGGTGCCTTGGCCTTCGTAGAGCGCAGTTTGAATGGAATCTGCCGCTCGGGCGTCCCAGTCCTCGTCGCGGAGTCCGGTAGGAACACGGTCCACCACCAATTCCACGCCCTCTGGGCTCGGATTTTCATCTAAGCGTACGACGCCCTGCGAGGGTGTCCATACCCGGGCGTAACCTTGGCTGCTCAAAAGTTCCCAAAATGCCGCGGGCTTTCGGTCCTTCATGTCGAGCGGAGCCGTGACGAGCGCGTAATCTCCCTCAGGCTGGGACCCCAAAAACTGGAGCACGTCTGCGACGCTGTGGCGCTTGACTTCGGCTCCGCTGGGCGCATAGGTGCGTCCGACCCGTGCAAAGAGCAATTTGAGGTAGTCGTGGATCTCAGTGGCGGTGGCGACGGTCGAGCGCGGATTCCGCGTGCTCACCTTTTGCTCGATCGCAATGGCAGGGGCAAGGCCCTTGATGTCGTCTACTTCGGGCTTCTCAAGTTTGCCTAAAAACTGTCGGGCATACGCCGACAGCGACTCGACGTACGGGCGCTGACCTTCGGCGTACAATGTGTCAAATGCGAGCGAGGATTTGCCCGTTCCGCTCACCCCGGTGACCACCACCAAATGGCCGTGCGGGAAG
>CAIJMB010000135.1 GCA_903821715.1 uncultured Flavobacteriales bacterium | reverse complement strand
TAGCTACCTGTTCATCAGCCACGACGCACGCGTGGTGCGCTACATGAGTGATCGGACGATGGTTCTTTAGCAAGGGTAGCAAGGTTGGTTCGTTGGCGTTTTGCGCTTCGGGCCTCCGACCCTGCGCGCTGGGGCCCCTTCGGGGCTAGGGCCCTTCGGGCCGTTTCTTGTTCCTTGCTTCTAGGGTGCGAGAGAAAAAGAAAAATCCGGTTAGTACCGAATGCCTAACGCCGCTTCGCGGCTTCGCCGCCGCAATCAGCTAGTTACCAGTAGCTGATAGCCAACGAGCCAGCCTTGCTACCCTTGCTAGACGGTCATTTCAGGAATTTCGCCCTCGACCACCAGGCGGCCGGCGGTTTTGGCGATGATTTCGTCGACGCTGACGCCGGGGGCTCGTTCTCGGAGGATGAATCCGCGTTCGGGATCAATGTCGAGGACGGCGAGGTCGGTGACGACTTTTTTGACGCATCCGACTCCGGTGAGGGGAAGGGTGCACGCGCTCAAGAGCTTGGATTCGCCCTCGCGGTTGCTGTGCTGCATGGCGACGATGATGCGTTCGGCGCTGGCAACGAGGTCCATGGCTCCGCCCATGCCTTTGACCATTCGGCCCGGAATCTTCCAGTTGGCGATGTCGCCGCGGTCGGATACTTCCATGGCTCCGAGGACTGTGAGCTGCACCTTGCGGGCGCGGATCATGCCAAATGAGGTGGCGCTGTCAAAGAGCGAGGCTCCGGCGAGTGCGGTAATGGTTTGCTTTCCGGCATTGATGAGGTCGGCGTCTTCTTCGCCCTCGAACGGGAAGGGGCCCATGCCGAGGATTCCGTTTTCGGACTGGAATTCGACATCGATTCCGTCGGGAATGTAGTTGGCGACGAGGGTCGGGATTCCGATGCCCAAATTCACGTACCAGCCGTTGCGCAGCTCCTGGGCGATGCGGCGCGCGATTCCGTTTTTGTCAAGTGCCATGGCTTAGATCGTGGGGTTTTTGGGACGGACGGTGCGCTGCTCAATGCGCTTCTCGTAGTGGGTGCCTTGCACGATGCGGTGCACAAAAATGCCCGGAACGTGGATGGCATTGGGGTCGAGTGTCCCCGCGGGCACGAGCTCTTCGACCTCGGCCACCGTGATGCGTCCGGCCATGGCCATCATGGGGTTGAAGTTGCGCGCCGTCCCCTTAAAAATGAGGTTGCCGGCCTCGTCGCCCTTCCAGGCCTTGACTAGCGCAAAATCGGCGTCAAACGCGTGCTCCAGGAGGTGGGGCTTGCCGCCAAACATGCGGATTTCTTTGCCCTCTGCCACTTCGGTTCCGTAGCCCGCGGGCGTGTAAAATGCCGGAATCCCCGCGCCCGCCGCCCGGCAGCGCTCGGCAAGGGTTCCCTGCGGAATCAGCTCAACCTCAAGCTCGCCCGACAGCATTTGGCGTTCGAATTCGTCGTTTTCGCCCACGTAGGAGCTAATCATTTTGCGGATTTGACGCGTTTCGAGCAGCAAGCCCAACCCAAACCCATCGACCCCCGCGTTGTTGGAGATGCAGGTGAGGTTGCGGGTTCCGCGCTGGCGAAGCGCCGCAATGAGGTTTTCGGGAATGCCACAGAGGCCAAACCCGCCCACCATGAGGGTCATACCGTCTGCGATCCCGTCAAGGGCCACGTCGGTGTTGGCGACAACTTTGCGAATCATGCCTTAAAGTTAAGGGCGCTTCGCGCCCGCTCGTTAGCTCGTTGGCAAGGTTGGCTCGTTGGCTCGTTAGCTCGTTGGCAAGGTTGGCTCGTTGGCTCGTTGGCAAGGTTGGCAAGGTTGGCAAGGTTGGCTCGTTGGCTCGTTGGCAAGGTTGGCTCGTTGGCTGAGATTGGCTCGTTGGCAAGGTTAGCTCGTTAGTTCGCTAGTAACTAGTTGCTAGTGACGCCGAAGCCGCGAAGCGCGGCAAAGCATTCGGTACTAACCGGATTTTACTTTTTCACTCGCACCCTAGAAGCAAGGAACAAGAAACGATCCGAAGGGCCCTAGCCCCCAAGCGTAAAAGCTAACGAGCCAATCTCAGCCAACCTTGCCAACCTTGCTAACGAGCTAACGAGCAAACTTTACCAACCAGCCAAGCCCGCTAATTGAATTCCGACCCCTCCTCGCGCGCCTCAGCCTGGTCGCTGAAAAAGTCGCCGCAGTTGAGGGGGATGGTCATCGGGGTGGACGGGGCGTCGAAGCCGTCTCTGCGAATGCCTATTTTGGGATCTGCATACAGGCGGCGCATGTACAGTGCCCAGATGGGCAGTGAGGTGCTCGCACCTTGGCCGTACGCGGTGGACCCAAAGTGGGCAGAGCGGTCTTGGCAACCGGCCCAGACGCCGGTGACGAGGTTCGGAACCATTCCGACAAACCAACCGTCGGAGTTGTTTTGTGTGGTACCCGTTTTACCCGCGATCGGCATGTCAAACGAATACGGGAAGCCCGTAGCTACACCATCAGGGTATCCGCCCCCGCCATAGCGCAGGCGCGCGCCGGTTCCGCCCTGGGTAACGCCCTGAAGAAGGTTGACCATGGTGTAGGCCACCTCGGGGCTGAAGACCTCGCGTGAGGCGGGGCTAAACTCGTCGAGCACGACGCCGTTGGCGTCTTCAATGCGCAGGATGACAATGGGCTCAGTGTACAGACCTTGGTTGCCAAAGGCAGTGTAGGCTCCGACGAGCTCATAAATGCTCATGTCGACCGTGCCAAGCGCAATCGAGGGCACGACGGGAATGTCAGAGGTGACGCCCAAGTTGCGGGCGAGCTGCACAACCGGAGCCGGGCCGATTTGCTTCATCAGGTAGGTGGTCACGGTGTTGACCGAGCCGGCCAGCGCCTGCTTGAGGGTGAGTACACCGCCGTACTTATCGTCGGAATTGCTGGGGCACCATGTCTCGGCGAGTCCGTACTGGCCCGCCTCGATGCAGGTTTGGATGTTGGGAACCTGCATGCACGGCGAGTACTTTTTGTCGGCAATCGCGGCCGCGTACACAAACGGTTTAAACGTCGAACCCACTTGGCGACGTCCCTGACGGACGGCATCGTACTTAAAATGGCGGAAGTCGACTCCGCCGACCCAAGCCTTGATGAAGCCCGTCTGGGGCTCGACGCTCAGTAGGCCGGCTTGGTAGATGGATTTCATGTACTTGATGGAGTCCCAAGGGCTGAGCACCGTGTCCCGGTCTCCCCCCCAGGCGAAGATTTTCATTTCGACGGGCTTTTTAAACGCCGCGGTGGCTTCAGCCTCACTCAGGCCTTCAGAACGCAGGTTCTGCCAGCGCTGAGTCTGCTTCATCGCTTTGGTCAAGATTTGGTTGGCTCCGGCGACAGAGCTCACCCCCTGAAAATAGAAAGGTCCGGCGGCGCGCCCCTTGATTTGCCGAAAGAACGACTTCTGCAACTGCGTAAGGTGCTGTTCCATGGCTTCTTCGGCAGCGCGCTGCATTCGGCTGTCGATGGTAGTGTAGATTTTGAGGCCGTCGGTGTAGAGGTTGTACTCGGATCCGTCGGGCTTGCGGTGCGTTGTCACCCACTCTTTCATGAACTGGCGAATGTGCTCGCGCAGGTAGGGTGCAAGGCCCTTGTCGTGTCCGCCCGGAGTGAAGTTGACTTTAACGGGGATGGCCTTTAACGAGTCGGACTCTTCTTCGGTCAGGTAGCCGCTGCGCTCCATTTGATCGAGCACGGTATTTCTTCGGTTGAGGGCCGATTCTTCGCGCCCTTCGCGCGCTGGATTGTACACCCACGGATTTTTGCACATTCCCACGAGAATAGCGGATTCTTCGATCGTGAGTTCGTCGGGTGTTTTGCCAAAGTACACGTTGGCCGCATTGTGGATTCCGACCCCCTGGTAAAGAAAGTCAAACTGGTTGAAGTACATGGCAATCAGCTCGTTCTTTGAGTAGCGAGACTCGAGCTGCATGGCGATGATCCATTCTTTGAGCTTTTGAAAAATGCGCCCAAATCCTCCTGAAGGCTCGTGGAACATTTGCTTGGCCAATTGCTGGGTAATAGTGGACCCACCCCCATCGCTGCCCAGCTTGACTACAGCGCGAGCAAGCGAACGAAAGTCAATGCCTCCATGGTCAAAAAACCGCTCATCTTCAGTGGCTACGAGTGCTTGAACTAAGTGTGGTGGAAGCTCTTCAAAGTCCGCGTGGACTCGGTTTTCGGTAAAAAAGGTTCCGAGCTGGCGGTTATCTGAAGTAATGATCTCGGTCGCGAGGTAGCTCTTCGGGTTGGCGATTTCTTCGGTAGAGGGAAGGCTACCAAAGAGGCCCGCCCACGTAAGGAGGAGCAAAAGGACAAGGAGGGTCGGTCCGCCTACGACGGCGTACCAGAACCAACGTACCAAAGGACGAAAATCCGGATCGGAGTTATTAGCCATTTCGCAAGTGCTTAAGGTGCTTCGCGGTACAACTTTAGAGCGACCGAATGAATGCCGTTGAGGGGTTCATCGCGCATCAAGTGCTGCAGGCGAAAGCGGTAGGTATCAGGCTTAGGAAAGCGAAGGCCCTCGCTACGGTAGGGCAAGGTGACGGATTTGAGTCCAGTGATTCCGTCGCCGATCCATTGACCTTCGGGGCTGGCAAGCTGAAACTCGGCGGTGTCTTGGTACACGGTTCCGCCCTTATTCAGCACGTCACGGCCGACATAAAGATTGCGGTAGGCGTACGTACCGGCATGCCGGACATCGACTTCGACGCGGTACGTGACGGTGGTGTCGCTCACCTCGACGTCAAATACGAGCATGGAATCCGCATACCACGCCTCTCCCGGAATGTCGCGCACCACCGCAAATTCGGGGCTGGGATTGCATCCGAAGCCCGCAATAGCGAGTAGGGCAATCAATGCGAAACGGTGCAGTTGGCGATTCATACGTTTAATACTGCGAAGGTATGCATCTTTGTGAGGTGGGACGAGGAATGTACGTACAGATCGCGGCGGCCGCATGGCTCGCTTCGTGGGGAGCGCTGGCGCAGACTCCTGTGGCCGAATGGCAGTACCACGCTCCGTTTCGCACAACCCAGCGCGTGGCCGTGATGCACGATCGCGTGCTGGCGCTTTCGGAATTCGGAATTACAAGTTTGGAGTGGCCCGACCGCGTGCTCGCGGTGCACAGCAGCGTGGAGGGATTAAGCGGAGTGGGTTTGACTGGCCTGGCGGCGAGCCCCGACGGCAGCTTTGCCCTACTAGGTTACCGTGACGGACGCATTGACCGTTGGACGCCCGACGACGTGCGGACGCTTGATGACATTCCGCGCAGCGGTCAATTTCAGGGCCGAACCGAGGTCCTTGAGTTTGCGTTTGCTAGTGCCGACCGCGTGTTTGCGGCGACGTCCTTCGGTGTGGTTGAACTCGACCTTCAGCTCAATGCGGTTCGCGGAACCTACCGGATGCGCACCAACAGCGATCCGACCTATGTGGCCTCGGTGGCCGTTCTAGGAGACAGCATTTTTGCAGCGACCGAGCTTGGACTTCGGGCAGCTTCGTTGCAGGACCCGCTCTACCTTTCCTCGGCCTGGCAAGCCAGCGGGCGCTTCAAGGACTCCGCGCTGACCTCATTGGCTGCTTCGCATGGCGAATTAGCTGCGGTTTCGGCGGGCAGGGCCTACCGCCGTGCCGCGGGCGGCTGGTCGGCCTTGGCGACTCCCTCAGACGGCATGCAGGCCCAGCGCGTATGCTCCTGTGCGGGCCGTTGGGGAGTAGTTCGCCCATTTGACGTGCAGCTTTTTAACCCAGTAGGGCTTATTCAGTCCGTGATTTCGGCAGGTGTTTCGAGCAACGCCGGGTTTGTTCCGCGTGACCTTGCGTGCGGATTTGATGGCCAAGATGGCCAGCCCGTGCGTTGGGTGGCCAATCCGTCGCGCGGAATCAGTTTTTTTGACAACACAAACTATGCGCAGCACCGCAGCCTGAGCGGCCCCGCCGGCCCCGAAGCCTTTGACGTCCGCTGGGACGCCCTGCGCGGCACAACGGTGCTGACCGGCGCCGTCGAAGGTCCGTGGACTCCGCTCTACCTCAACGGGGGGCTCTTTCGTCAGCCAAGCCCAGGCGGATCCTGGCGAAGTGTGTCGGACTTTGCGGGGGCCAAAGACATTCTCGAAGTTCTCACGGACCCGGCCGATTCGACCCACTGGTTTGCGGCATCTTGGGGCGGAGGAGTGCTCGAGTTCCGCGCGAATACCTTGTACCGCCGCTGGACGGTCGGCAATTCGTCACTTCGCGCGGCCAACGGAGCCGGCCCCAACGATGTCCGCTGTGGTGGACTGGCCTGGGGCGACGACGGGGCGCTGTGGGTGACGAACAACTTGTCAGACGTGCCGCTGCACCGCTACGATTCGAGTTCCGAAACATGGCAAGGCTTTGCTGTGGGCGCCTTAAACGGGCAAGCCATTCGGCGGATTACCAAGGCCGACAACGGCGACTTTTGGATCCAGACACGGACGGCTGGCTTGGTGGCTGTTCGGGTCGTGGGTGGCGCAGCCTCCGCCCGTGGTTTGAGTGCCGGAATCGGCAACGGCAATCTGCCCAGCGCGAACATTGGCGCGTCGGTGTTTGACCGCGACGGCGAGCTTTGGGTCGGAACCGCCAATGGCCTGGCCGTACTCTACACGCCCCAAAATGCCTTTACCGGGGGCAACTTTGAGGCCCAACAGCTGCTCGTCGAGGCCGACGGACGCGTGCAGGCGGTCCTCGCCGGCCAAGACATCACGGCCATTGCCGTCGACGGCGGCAACCGCAAGTGGGTCGGGACTGCAACTGCCGGCCTCTTTGTGCTTTCGCCCGACGGACTCACTCAGCTGGCGCACTATCGCGTCGGAACCAGTCCGCTACCTGGCAACCGCATCACCGGACTGGCGCTCGATATAGATCAAGGCTATGCCTACGTCGCTACCGATTATGGGTTGTTTTCGCTGCGATCGGCCTCGGTAGAGCCCAGCGAGCGTTTCGATGGCGCACTCCTTTTTCCGAACCCCTACCGACCTGAATTTCGCGGAATGTGGACGGTTACCGGGCTGGTCGACGAGTCCTATGTCAAGGTGACTACGGCCGACGGGCGCCGTGTGGCCGAGGGTTATGCCTCGGGCGGCCAATTTGTGTGGGATACGATGGATGCGGCGGGCAACCTGGTTCCGAGTGGCCTCTACCAGTTCTGGATCAACAATCCCTTCGGAACCCAAACCGCCGTGGTCCAGGGACTTTTGGTGCGGCCGTGACCGCTTCGAGCGCCCCCCATACTCACCAGGCCTTAGTTCTCGGTCGGACTGCCCAGGGCGAACGCGCCGCGGTTCTGCGTGTGTGGCTTCGCACCGAAGGGACCTGGTCGGCGTTCATTCCAAGTTTGCGTTCTGCAGCGGGCGGATTTCGACCAGCTATGGCGCAGCCGCTGGCGAGTTTGGAATTGGTTCCGGCCCGTGGACGAGGCACATTAGGGCGAATCCAAGAGGCGCGGCTCAATCCGCCATGGCGTCGCCTTCACGATGAGCCACATCTGCAGATGCTCGTGATGTTCACCTCAGAGCTGCTTCGAGCCGTCCTGTATGAGGGAAGTGCAAATGAGGCCTTCTTCGACGATGTTCATGCACTTCTGGCCCGCTGGGATCGAGGTGAATCAGTGTCCAATGGTGCCCTCGAGGCGACTCTATTGGTCTGTCGCCATCTCGGATTTGAATTGGAGGTACCCGATTCCCCGGCCACCGAGGGAGTTTGGCCGTTTTTTCCTGCCGAGGGGGCGTGGGCCCCGATCGGAAGCTTCGCCAGTTCTGCGCTTTCTCCCGGGCCGTCGCAGTCCCTAGCCCGCGCCGTGGCCGGAGCGTCGCTCGACCGTGCCGACCGCAACGACGCGCTGGATGCGCTACTCGCATACCTTGAATCCCAGCACGCGGGCTGGGGTCGCCTCAAATCCGTAGAAATTCTTAGGAGTTTGTAATTGGCTAATAGCTACGGGCTTCTAGTCGTTGGCTACTAGTCACTTGCCACCAGTAACCGGAAGCTAGAAGCCAGAAACGTGGCGCTAGCCACAAGCCAGCAGCCAATTGCTACTCCCACACCACCGATGCGGTGATAAGGTCCAGCTCCATACGGAGCCTGTTTTTACTGGTTCCTGGGGCGAACAACATCGCATCGGCGGTTCCGATGCTCGCGTCGTTGAGAAAGCTGCGGACGCTCACAAAAGGGCCGCCACCAAACCCGCCCACGGTCTTGAACAAGCCCTTAGTGGACAGGCGGCGCGCCCCATGGGCATCGTCAAACTCTTGAACTGGGGGCAACAGCATTTCGGTTGCCAAATGGCTCTTGGCTTGTGGTCCTTCGAAGTACTGACGGAGCAGGGCGTCGCGGTCTGTGATCACGTCGGCCTCGGGGGTCGGTGAATCGCCGTCTGGGGTTCGAGTGAGCACAAGATATTGGGTACTCTTTTTGGTTTCGAGGTGAAGGACTACGAGCCCAGGCTTGCTCAAGGTAACCGCAAAACCTTCAGGAAGGATCATAGACTTGATTCCGAGTGCTTTAACTTCCTTTGGAAGGGGGTTTTGTGCGGAACTACGCATTCGCGAAGCGAGCACGTTCTCATCATGTTCGCGGTAGATTTCGCTGGCTTGAGCCAGTGCTTTGGGGAGCAAGTCCCGCAGCGATTCGGCACTGGGTGCAATGATTTGAATGGCAATTTGAGGCCGCGCGTAGACGTCGCGCACGACGAGCATGGCGGTGGAGTCAGGAATTACTTCGAGGCTCAGCAAACTTTTACCGCGGCGCAGCAAGCTGTTGACTTTTTGGGGATCGACGTGGATGAGTGAAAACGTCGGTTCGGACTGCGGAAGAGCGGGCGCCGGCTTGCCCAACTCTGCGATTACGGCTAATCCTGCAAAGGACTCCCAGAGGTCTTGAGGGCAGATTACAGTAAGGTCATTGTGCGACCCATTGCTGGGCGGAAGCGTGCGTTCGCGTTGGCTTTGGCCAGCTTCCTCAGGGCCACAGCTCGCTACGGCAATACCAAGGAGTGCGACCGCCAGCCACTTCATTTTTTCACGATGAGGCGTTGGCCAATTTGAATGGTGGTTCCGCGCAGCCCGTTCCATTTTTGGATGTCGCTCACGCGAACCCCGTACTTGCGGGCAATGGCGCTAAGCGTCTCGCCCGAACGCACGGTGTGGCGCTTTGGACTACTTGCCGGGGCACTTGATACCGTGGTCGTTTGAATTTCAGGAGCTTCGGCACGAACCCGAGTCTTATTCGTAGCGGCATAGGCTGAGTCGGCGCACTCTTGAAAGCTTGCAACAGCGGCACGAGGTAGTACGAGGGGGTACATTTTTCCGTCCTTTGGAGCCGGAATAATCTGCAATTTGTACATCGGGTTCAGCACCTTGATCAACGTGGTATCTACACTGAATTCAGCCGCTGCCACGTTGAGATCCAATGTGGCGGTGACGTTGACGGTGTCTACGTCAAAAAAGGTCGCGGGGGGCAAGTCCGGTTTGATTCCGTGAAGTCCACCGTATGCAAGGGCATAGTTAGCGGCGATAAAGTTGGGCACGTACATGCGGGTTTCGCGGGGCAGATAGGGCCGAACTTCCCAGTAGTTATTCTTACCTCCCGAAGCGCGAATGGCTTTAGATACGTTTCCAGGACCGGCATTGTAGGCTGCAAGTGCGAGTTCCCAGTTTCCGAACATTTCATAGAGGCGCTTGAGGTAGCGACAGGCCGCGTCGGTCGACTTCACGGGGTCAGAGCGTTCGTCCACGTAACTGCCAATTTCAAGGCCCTGAAGTTTGCCCGTGGCGTACATGAACTGCCAGAGGCCCTTGGCTCCTGCGGGACTCGTTGCGAGCGGATTTAAAGCCGATTCAATCATTGGGAGCGCACGCAGCTCGAGAGGAAGGTCGTACCGGTCAAGACCAGCTTCAAAAATCGGAAAGTAGTAGCGTCCTCGGCCCATTACGCGAGCCACAAGGTCTTTCTTGCGAAGTACATACATCCCGATTGCATTGCGCACATCAGGAGTGTAGCGCAAGTCCATCGGAGATCGCTTATCTAGAACCGCCAAACGCTGCTTGAGCACCTCATCGCTCACGGCCAATGAGGCACCTGCTAAGCTGTCCGCAGGCCCTTTGAACTGGCTGACCCAGTTGCGCTGGCTACTGCTGAGTACCCACTTGGCGTACATCGTATCCACTTTAGTGGCGAGGCCAAATCGAGCGGTGTCCAACGACACGGCCGAACCAATGAAGGAGGCCGCCAGAAGGGTGTATAATGTGAATCGACGAAAAATCATGTGCTTAAGTAGGCCGCTGCGGCAAATAAAGTGGGTTCGTCGAACGCCTTTGCGGTCAAGTGCAGTCCCATGGGGAGCCCGTTCGAGTGCATGCCCATGGGCAAACTCAGTGCGGGCAATCCGGCAATTGGGGCCTGGACCGTAAAGATGTCCTCGAGGTACATAACGGTGGGGTCGCTGGTTTCGCGTCCCAGTTCAAATGCGGTGTGGGGCGTGGTGGGGCTTATGAGCAGGTCCACCTTGCCCAGGTCCGCGTTGGTGGCATCTTGAACGGCACGACGCGCCTTTTGGGCTTGGCCGTAGTAGGCGTCAAAGTATCCACTGCGAAGCACAAAGGTTCCGAGTAAAATGCGGCGCTGAACTTCGGTTCCGAAGCCCTGAGAGCGCGTGCGCTTGTAGAGTTCGTCGAGCGACTGCGCACCTTCGGCGCGGAATCCGTAGCGCACTCCATCAAAGCGTGCGAGGTTGGCGCTCGCCTCGGCGGTGGTGAGGATGTAGTATATCGGAACCAGCGCGTCCAAGTAGTCAAAGCGAAGGGCCTCGACGCGGTGTCCGGCGGCTTTGAGCGCGTCCATGCGGGCCATAAATGCTGCGCGCAGTTCGGGATCGAGCGCGGGGTTGTCGAGCACCTCTTGGTAGTAGCCAAAACTGAGCGTTTTGGGGTCGCGCTCGGACTGCATCATCTGCGGAACCGGCCGGTCGCTGCAGGTACTGTCATAGGCGTCGGCGCCCGAAATGACTTCAGTGATGCGCGCTAAGTCGCTAGCGCTTCGTGTGAACGGCCCTATTTGGTCGAACGAGGAAGCGTAGGCAATAAGGCCGTAGCGCGAAACACGGCCATAGGTGGGTTTCGCACCAAAGACGCCACAAAATGCTGCGGGTTGACGAATGGAGCCCCCAGTGTCGCTGCCCAGGGCTGCGTGCACCCATCCTGCAGCCACGGCGGCGGCGGAACCTCCCGATGATCCGCCTGGAGTTCGCGAAGCATCAAGCGGGTTGCGGACCGGCCCGTAGACCGAAGTTTCGTTGGACGAGCCCATCGCGAATTCGTCGCAGCTGGCGCGACCAATGATGATCGCCCCGGCGTCGAGCAAACGCTGTACGGCCGTCGCGGTGTACGGGCTGACGAAGCCCGATAGGATTTTGGAACCTGCTCCGGCCGAGTGCCCGGCATACACCATGTTGTCTTTAATCACCATGGTCACCCCGTCAAGTGCTCGGCGGTCGCCTTGACCGCGGCGTGCATCAACGGCAGCCGCACGGGCAAGGGCTGAGTCCTGAAAGACCTCAGCCAATGCGTTAAGCCGGGGGTTTTCTTCGGAGGCACGGCGCAGCGATTCTTCAGCCAGTGCCACACAGGTCACTTGGCCGGAATCTAATGCCCGGTGCAGGTCTTCGATCCGATCGAAGGTCATGACAGTTTCTTGCTGTCGTCCTTTGAGTTGTCGTCTTCGTCGTCGCGCATGGCCTTTTTGAACTCCTTGACGCCACCGCCCAATCCCTTCATAAGCTCGGGAATTTTGCGGCCGCCAAACAAGAGCACAACCAAAGCCACAATCAAGACGATTTGCCAGGGGCCTACCATGCCCAGAAATACGCTTAGTGCCATAGTTTACCTAGATAAAGGGTAAAGGTACAACGTGGCTGCGCCCTACTTGAGCTTTTCGGCCAAGGCGCGCAGCGTTTTTTTCGGGGACGCGTTCTCGTAGAGGACTTTGTACACCGCTAGTGCAATCGGCATTTTGACTTCGCGCTCCCGCTTTACCTCTCGAATGAGCTTTGCTGCGTAGTATCCTTCGGCGATCATACTCATTTCAGCGCGTGCAGCCGACAGACTGTAGCCTTTGCCGAGAAGCAGTCCCAGCCTTCGGTTTCGGCTAAATGGTGAATACATGGTGACAAAGAGGTCGCCCGAATATTCGGTCTGAATAATTTGCCGTTTGATGGGATGCACGGCGCCAATTACTCGCTTCATTTCGCGCAGCGCGTTGCTGACCAGAACGGCTTGAAAGTTGTCCCCGTATCCGAGCCCTTGGGCCAATCCTGCGGCGATTGCATAGATGTTTTTGAGGACGGCGGCGTACTCCGTTCCGTAAATGTCGGTGGTGCAGCGAACCTTGACATACGAGCCGCGGAGCTTGTCTGCGACGATGTTCGAAAGCTTTTCGTTTTCACTGGCCACGGTCAGGTACGAAAGGCGCTCTAAGGCAATTTCTTCGGCGTGGCAGGGCCCAACAATGGCGCCAAATCGGCTGTATTCTAAGCCAATGTTGTCGTGCAGGTACTCCCCAATAATTTGGTGGGACCCGGGCTCAATGCCTTTGACGGCCGATATCACCCACTTTTGGGGGAGCAGTTCGCGAAGCGGCTCAATTGCTTCGGCCAAGAATGCAGAGGGCACGGCGAGCACGAGGATTTCAGCCTGTGAAGCCACGCTCATTAGGTCGTGGTCGACGTAAATTTTGTCGGTCTCCAAGGCCACGTCCGACAAATAGTTTGGATTGTGGTGAAATTGGCGGATGTGTGCAGCCACCTCTTCACGGCGGACCCACCAGCCCACATATTCTTCGTTTTGCGTCAGCATTTTGACGATCGCAGTGGCCCACGACCCGCCCCCTAGGACCGCTATTTTTGGATTTTTACCCATCAGCGCGCATCGTTGGGAGTTTGCACTGAAAGGGGACTAGCTTGACCGAGGAGTGAAATAAAATGATCCACTTTAGCCACGACTTCAGCGAGGCCATCTATGTCGATTTTCTCAATATCGTCGCCTGGCGCATGGTAGTCTTCGTGCAGTCCAGTGAAGAAGAAGACAGCGGGGATTCCGGCACTGATGAACGGCGCGTGATCGGAGCGGCCAAAAATTTCGTTGCGAAGGTCCCAGTAGAAGCCCTCTGCAGGGATGGACTCAAGCATTTCTTTAAACTCCAAAGCGGTGTGGACGCCGTACACTCGCAAGCTGTCGGAACGGTTGAGGCGCCCCACCATGTCTAGGTTGACCATGGCTTTGACTTTTCCCATTTTGCTGGGCATTCGAGAGACGAATTCACGCGAACCCAAAAGGCCACTCTCTTCACCAGTAAAGGCCAAGAATGCGAAGTTAACATGTTCGAATCCAGGCGTATGTGAAATTTTTCGGGCGAGTTCCATCATGGCTGAGGTTCCGCTGGCATTGTCGTCTGCGCCATTGTGCACTTGGCCCTCTGCCTCAGGCATGCGTGACCCCCACGCTCCCCAACCGACGTGGTCGTAGTGGGCTCCGATTACAATGGTTTCAGGTGCACCACGGTTCACCCACGCACCCACATTCGGCGCTGTGGTCGTTTGTGGAACCACGTGCACGCCAATGGAAGCTTTGGCGGATTTTTTTGCCTTCTTCTTTAGGTTTGTGCAGGCATCGAGGTCGTGTACGGTCACTACCGGCATACCGATTGGTCGCATACGACGCAAGAGATCCAGCTTGGGGCTTCCGTTGACGGGTTGAAGCAGGATGATGGCTTGGGCTCCATGGCGACGAGCGGCTTCGATTCGCTCAGTCAACGACGCGAGCTTGCCCAATTTTTTGACTTTTTTGGCAGGAATGTCCGCGACGATCACAGCGATTCGGCCTTTTTTGGCTTTGGCGACCTCGCTCGGAGTTGCATATCCAAGCCACGTTAGCGGTCCTTCAACCTCGCGATTGTCAGAAAGAATGTGGGGCCAGTATGCGGTGCGGAGCGCGATCCCGACCGCTCCTATGTTCACGTAGTTTCCGGCTTCGGGCAAGATGCCTTTTTCGGGAATGTTCACCAATTGGGTGAATTCACCATCAAAAAGTCCCTCTAGTCCTGCTTCTTCGAACTGGGTTTGGATGTACTTGGCGGCGCGGTCGCCTTGTTCGGTTCCCGGAAGGCGCCCCCCCATGGCGTCGCTGGCGAGTTCGTTGAGGTGAAACTCAAGTGAACGCCGGGTTTCAGGGTATTCCCCTCGGACGAGTTGGGCAGCCGCCGGAAGGGCCGCAATGCTAAAAGCAATAAAAAGGGTGCGCATGGCAGGGTTGTTTAGGCGGGCCACCAGTCAGGGCGGCGGCTCGCAAAGTACCAAAAGACTACGCCCACAGTGACGTAGGCGTCGGCCAAATTAAAGATGGGTCTGAAAAATTGAAAATAGGTTCCGCCCCAAATCGGCAACCAGTCGGGCAGGTAGCCGGTCCATAGTGGGAAGTACAGCATGTCGACCACGTTGCCCAGCAGCGGAGCCGCGTAGCCACTGCCCCATTGCGCGACGCCCTCGTAGGCCATCCAGAATTCGTATTCAGGCGACCACGTGAGGCCGCGGTCAAACAGAACCCCGTAGAACAGGCTGTCGATGACGTTGCCAAGGGCTCCGGCAAAAATGAGCGCGAGGGTGGTCAGCACAAACGGATGCGCTCCGCGACGGGCCAAGCGAATGGCGTACCACACGATGCCCCCGATGGCGGTGATGCGAAAGAGGCTGAGAATCACCTTGCCAGTTGCGCCCCCCCAATTCAGGCCAAAGGCCATTCCGGGGTTTTCGGTAAAGTGCAAGTGAAACCAAGACGTCAGTTCGACCGCGTCCCCCAGTGCAAACTGGGTTTTAATGGCGATTTTGAGTGCTTGATCCGCTAGAATCAGCACCAGTGCGAGAATGAGAGGGTTGCGCAGGCGGTTCAACGCTTGCTCATCTTGCCTTCCATGCTGGTGGTCGCGTGCGGAACCAGCTTCAACCGATCCTTTTCAATGAGCTTGCCGGTTACGCGGCAGACTCCGTAGGTCTTGTTGCTGATGCGCACGAGCGCCGCCTTGAGGTCGCGCAAGAACTTCTCTTGGCGCGCCGCGAGCATGGCGTTGGCTTCTTTGCTCATCGTTTCAGAGCCCTCTTCAAAACTTTTGAACATCGGCGCGGTATCCTCGGTGCCGTTGTCCATGTTGTTGGTAAACTGCTCCTTAAGAATGCGCAGGTCTTCTTCAGCCTTGTCAATCTTGGTCTGAATAAGTTGGCGAAACTCGTCGAGTTCGGCGTCGGAATAGCGAATAGTGGGTTCCATAAGAGGCCCGAATTTAGTCAATCTGAACTCCTATGCAAGACATCTACGCTTTTTTTAACGAAAGCGTTACGGTCAAGCCCTCGAGGTCGGTCTCGGTCGCGTGCGCGTCACTAGGCGCGGAACCTTGCCCCCACTGGGCTACCAGCGTTTCAGCGGCCACGTAGTCGCGGTGCTTCGCCACGGCCTCTAAGGCTTCAGCAGCCCCCGAAATCCAAAGCTCAATGCGGTCCGTGATGTCTAAGCCGCTGTCTTTGCGAAGGTTTTGGATGCGGTTCACGGCTTCGCGCGCCAACCCTTCAGTTACCAGCTCGGGGCTGAGCTGAAGGTCGACGGCCAAAAGGGTTCCGCGCTCGCTGGCCACCGACATACCGGGAATGTCGTCGGTCACGACCATCACGTCTTCTGGTTCCACAGTGAAGGGACCATCGACCAGGTCGAGCTGGAGTTGGCCGTCGTGTTCGAGACTGCGAAGTTGGGCGTCGGTTAGTGCGGCCAAGGCGGCCGAGACGGTCTTCATGCGCGGACCCACCTTCGGCCCGAGGGCCTTGAAGTCGGGCTTGGCGCGCTGTACAAAAAGGCCCGAATTGGGTTCGACCCGCTCGAGCGTTTTTACATTCACCTCGCTGAGCAGCAACTCTTCAATGGCGTCCAAATCGGCGTGCTGCGTGGGGTTGAGCACCGGAACCACAATGCGCGGCAGCGGTTGGCGCACCCGAACACGCTCTTTTTTGCGGACGCTGAGCACCAAGCTCGTCATGCGCTGGGCCAGGTCCATACGGCGCTCGAGATCGGTGTCGATGCGTGCGGGGTCGGCCTCGGGGAAGCGGCTCCAGTGCACCGAAGCGCTCGGTCCGTTGAGGTCGCGGTAGAGCTGTTCGGCGTAAAACGGCGCCAGCGGAGCCATCAATCGTGCCACCGTATCCAAGCACTCGTGCAGGGTCTGGAAGGCAGACAGCTTGTCGTCTCCCATCGCGCCCTTCCAGAATCGGCGCCGGCTGAGGCGCACGTACCAGTTGCTGAGCTCGTCGACGACGAAGTCGGCGACGGGCCTGAATGCGCGCGTCGGCTCGTAGGCCTCCATGGCCTCGGTCGCTTCGGCAACCACGCTGTGCAGTCGGCTCAAAATCCAGCGGTCGAGCTCGGGGCGGTCGCGGTGCGGAACCTGCGGTGCCTTCGGGTCGAATCCGTCCACGTTGGCGTAAAGCGCAAAAAATCCGTAGGTGTTGTGGAGGGTTCCGAAGAACTTGCGCTGCACCTCGGTGACGCCGTCGGGGTCGAACTTGAGGTTGTCCCAGGGCTGGGCGTTGGTTAGCATGTACCAGCGCAACGCGTCGCTGCCGTACTTCGCCATCGCCTCGAATGGGTCGATGGAGTTGCCCAAGCGCTTCGACATCTTTTGGCCGTTCTTGTCGAGCACCAATCCGTTCGAAACCACCGTTTTATAGGCCACCGAGTCAAACACCATCCCGGCGATCGCGTGCAGGGTAAAGAACCATCCGCGGGTTTGGTCGACGCCTTCGGCGATGAAGTCCGCAGGGAAGGCGGAGCGGCCGTCAATCGCGTCCTTGTGTTCAAACGGGTAGTGCACCTGGGCGTAGGGCATGGCTCCGGAATCAAACCACACGTCGATGAGGTCCTTTTCGCGGTAGAGCGGCTGCCCGCTGGCGCCGGTCAAAATCCATTCGTCCACAAACGGGCGGTGCAGGTCGACCCCGGCGTAGTTGGCATCGGACATGTCGCCGGGCGCAAAGTCTGCGAGCGGATTGCTCGCCATGTGGCCCGCCGCCACGCTGCGCTCGAGTTCGGCGCGGAGCTGTTCGAGTGAACTGATGCAGATCTCTTCGCGGCCGTCTTCGCTGCGCCAAATCGGCAGCGGAATGCCCCAGTAGCGGCTGCGGCTGAGGTTCCAGTCGTTGAGGTTTTCGAGCCAGTTGCCGAAGCGGCCGGTTCCGGTGCTCGCGGGCTTCCAGTTGATGGTCGTGTTGAGCTCCTGAAGGCGCTGCTTGGCCGCGGTGCTGCGAATGAACCAGCTGTCGAGGGGGTAGTAGAGCACGGGCTTGTCGGTGCGCCAGCAGTGCGGGTAGCTGTGCACGTACTTCTGCACTTTGAAGGCCTTGTTTTCGGTCTTCAGCTGAATGGCGATCTCTTCGTCGACGCTGAGTTTGGGTTCTTGACCGGCGTCGTAGTAGCTGTTTTTCACGTACTTACCGGCGAGCGAACCCGCTTCGGCCACAAATCGGCCCTGAAGGTCGACGAGCGGCACGGGGTTGCCCTCAGAATCGAGTACGAGCATCGGCGGAACCCCCGCGGCGGCAGCCACCCGGGCGTCGTCCGCACCAAACGTAGGGGCGGTGTGCACAATGCCGGTTCCGTCCTCGGTTGTCACGAAGTCGCCCGGAATCACCCGGAACGCCTGGTCGGCATCCTGGTACGGAAGCGCCACCGGAAGCAGCTGGGTGTAGCGGAGTCCCACGAGGTCGCTGCCCTTCGCGGTGGAAAGGCGGGTCCAGGTTCCGCCCTCATCATCAGCTTTGAAGTAGTTGGCCACCAAGGCGCTGGCCAAAATCACGTTGACCTCGATGCCCGTGTAGGGGTTGGTCGTCGCGATCAGGCTGTACTCGATGTTCGGGCCCACCGTAAGCGCGGTGTTGGACGGAAGCGTC
>CAIJMB010000134.1 GCA_903821715.1 uncultured Flavobacteriales bacterium | reverse complement strand
CTTGCTCGAAACCTTAGATCCGCCTACCACGGCAACCGCGGGCTTCTCTTGGGACGCCAAAACGCGGTCCACGTTTTTGATTTCATTGGCCATAACGTGGCCAAAGGCGCTGCGGCCTTTAAAGTGCTGCGCAACCACTGCAGTCGAGGCGTGGGCGCGGTGCGCGGTTCCGAAGGCATCATTCACATAGGCGTCGCCCAATTCCGCCAATTGTGCGGCAAAATCTGCGTCCCCAGACTCTTCTCCGGGAAAGAACCGAACATTTTCCATGAGAAGGATCTCTCCATCGGCGAGGGCCTTGGTGGCAGCAACGGCTTCAGCACCAATGGTGTGGATTGAAAACTGAACTTCGCGACCGAGTACCCGTGCCAGCTCATGCGCCACCGGACGAAGCGAGAACTTCGAATCTGCCGCTGCCTTCGGTCGCCCGAGGTGCGAAACCAGCACCGCCCGTCCACCTCGGTCCACAATAGACTTCAGGGTCGGAATCGTCGCTACAATGCGTTGATTGTTGGCCACTTCGCCGTCTTCGCGGAGCGGAACATTGTAGTCTACGCGTACAAGGATGCGCTGGCCGCGAACTTCGAGTTGGTCAATGGTTTTCATGAATTACAGAATGATCGTTTTCGTGGAGCAAAGGTAGGGCGCTACCTTCGCTTCACTTTGGCTTCACCCCTTCAAATTCCCCTTCAAAAGCTCCCCGAATGGGGGCTGTGGCTCGACCAAGCGGTGCACCGCGAGCGCGTGGCACACGCCCAAATGCTCGTGTGCGAAGATGGCGGAATGGCCTGGCCGCTTGCAATGGACTACGTCGGGCGTCTTTTGTGCGCACAGCCTTCGGTGCGCGGAGCCTGCGGCACCTGCCCGTCGTGCATCCAACTTCACAATATGGCGCACCCCGACGTCCACTGGATCGTACCTGTCATTGGCGGCGAAGGGCGCGGAGACGACGAAGACACATGTGCCCCATTCCTGGCAGATGTGCGTACGTTTTTAGGGCAAAACCCACACCCACTTTCGAGTGACTGGATTGAGCACTTGGGTGGCAAGCAAAAAGTCGTTCAGATTTCAGTGAAAGAATCCGCCCGCATACAGCGCCTGCTTTCTTTGAAGGCCCATAGCGGCGGCCACAAGGTCGTCGTGCTTTGGATGCCGGAGCGTCTCAACGACTCCGCGGCGAACAAGCTACTGAAGCTCGTCGAAGAGCCTCTGGACCGCACCCTTTTGCTGCTCATCAGCCACGATGAGGCTTCGGTTCTCGGAACCATTCGGTCGCGGTGCCAAGTGCACCATGTCAAGCCAGTGCCGACAGGCGTGCTTAGCGAAGCTCTTGTTAATCAGGGAATTAGTCCCGAACAGGCGGCAGTGCTCGCTGAGCTTTCAGGTGGACAACCTGGCCAAGCCAGCATGCTCTTGCGCAACCGCGAAGCGTTGCGCGAGCCACTTCAGCACTTTGTGGAGTTCATGCGCATCACCTATAAAAAGGACCTCGTGGGGCTCCTAGCTTTTTCGGAACGCCTTGCGAAAGAGCCCCGGGAACAGCAAAAGCAATGGATTCACGTGAGCGCGCAACTGCTTTCTCAACTACTTCGTTTGCGGCATGGAGCACTAAAGAATTCGTTGTTCGCGTGGTTTCCGGACGTGGCCTTTCAGCCCGACGGGCTCGCCCGACTTTTGGATGAGTCCAAGCATTTTGAAATTCAAGGCCTGCTTCAGGCTGCCCTCACCGACATCCAGCGCAACATTAACAGCCGCATTGTGCTAAGCGACCTCGGAATTCAGTTTATGCGGCTTTTCGCAGCACGTAAATAAGGCTAGACGCATTGCGGCTTCCGCCCAGAATGTTGCTGCGAAGACCTTGGTAAACAGCTGATAACCAGTTTTTTGATCCCGTTTTGTAGGACTCGCTGAGCAGCCCTACATAAAAGGCGTCGAGGCGCATGGGGCGAATCGCCTCCACAAACCATCCGTTTGACTGTGCCAATCGGGTCATGGCAGACTTCGAAAAATGCCAGTAGTGAATAGGCACGTCCCACGCGGCCCAGTACCGACCATACTGCTTCGCGTCAGGCGATTCATAATTTGGGACAGCGATGATAAGTGCGCCTCCGGGGTTTAGGCGTTCGCGAACCCATTGAAGTACTTCGTTGGGATCGTCTACGTGCTCCAGGACATGAAACAACGTTACCGCATCGTAGCTCGTTATGCTCAGTTCTGAACGCTCCTTTACTACCATACCATTCTTGAGCTTTTCGTTTGCACGAGATCGCGCCGCGTCCGAAAGCTCAATGCCTTGAACCGACCAACCGTTGCGCTCAGCGCGGGCAGTAAACACACCCACGCCACAGCCATAGTCCAGTAGGCTGCCCTTGGACTTTTTTGTCGTGGATTTAATGAGCCCCACTTTCTGTCGGGCCGCAAAATTTCTCGCTATGCCATAAAGAGAACCGAAGATTCCCGCATTTACATCACTGTGCGAAGTGTATGCTGGGCTATCGTAGTACGGGCCAATTACATCGGGGCGCGGATTGGTGATTCCCGTGCCGCACGCACAAAACTCAATGGTGAATTCTTCTTGGCTCACCATGTGGTCAACCACCTTGAGCGTAGTCTGGCGCACGGTTCCTCCGCAGCTTGGACAATTAACTGTATTCATCTGTTCCACGTGGAACTATCGACCAAGGTGAACCAGTAGAACCTGAATATCTGAAGGGGATACCCCAGAGATCCGGCTCGCGTGGCCCACGGTTTCTGGCCGTAGGCGTTCCATTTTTTGACGCGCTTCAATGCTCAGCGCGGTTATTCCTAAAAAGTTAAAGCCCACCGGAATGCGCACCGTCTCCAATCGCTTGAGTTTATCAACCTGCTCTTGCTCCTTTTCAAGGTAGCCCGAATATTTGGCATCAATCTCTACTTGCTCCCAAACCAAATCGGCCGCGTTGGGTGTGTCCTCTGCGGCAAGGTGCGTTCGAAGCTCTTCCAAACTGAGCTGCGGACGTCCAACAAGTGCGGCAAGCGGACCCTTTTGGCGAAGAGCCGTCGTGCCCTTTGATTCAAGCCATTCGTTCCAATGTGACGGATCTGCGGACTGGGCGTTCACCCATTGTTCCACGTGGAACCTTTGCTCTTCTTTGGTCTCGAATGCGCTCCACTGCTCATCTCGGACGAGCCCTATGCTGCGACCAATTGGGGTTAGGCGTCGGTCTGCGTTGTCTTGCCTAAGGCTTAGTCGAAACTCGGCACGGCTCGTAAACATACGGTACGGCTCTTCGGTCCCTTTTGTGATCAAATCATCAATTAGTACTCCGATGTACGCCTCGCTGCGATCAAGCTGCAGCGCCTCCTCGTCACGTAATGAGCGCGCGGCATTGATTCCAGCCATAAGCCCTTGGCAGGCGGCCTCCTCGTAGCCGGTTGTGCCGTTGATTTGGCCCGCGAAGTATAGTCCCGTAACTAGCTTCGTTTCTAGGCTGTGCTTCAACTGAGTGGGCGGAAAGTAGTCGTACTCTACTGCATAGCCTGGCCGGAAGAACTTCACGTTTTCAAATCCTGAAACTCGACGCAAAGCCTCATGCTGAACTTCTTCCGGTAGGCTCGTAGAGAATCCATTTATGTACATCTCCACCGTGTTCCAGCCCTCTGGTTCTACGAACAATTGGTGGCTTGTTTTGTCCGCGAAGCGATTGATTTTATCCTCGATACTTGGACAGTAGCGCGGGCCTGAACTTTGAATGGCCCCATTAAACAATGGGCTGCGATCAAAGCCTGAACGCAGTGTGTCATGCACTTCCTCAGATGTGTGCGCGATCCAACAGTTCAGCTGACGCTCCAGGGGTTTTGACGCCCAGTAACTGAATGTTCCGGGCTTGATATCACCCTCTTGAATTTCGAACTTGCTGTAATCCAGGCTGCGTCCATCAATGCGAGGAGGTGTTCCCGTTTTCATGCGGCCATGATCGAATCCGAAGGACTGAAGACAGGCAGTAATGCCACGAGCCGAGCCTTCAGCACTACGGCCCCCATTCATTTGGCGGGTGCCTATGTGCATAATTCCATTGAGAAATGTGCCGCTAGTGAGCACAACCTTTCGGCAGGCAATCTCTTGACCACTTTGAAGCACAACTCCGCGAACCTCCCGGCCATTAAGAAGAACTTCGTCTACGGTGCTTTGAATAAAATCAACATTGGGAATTGCTTCCAGAGCTAAGCGCCACTCTTCGGCAAACATCCAGCGATCATTCTGTGTCCGTGGACTCCACATTGCTGCACCTTTACTTCGGTTCAGCATACGAAACTGTATTGCTGTCTTGTCAGAAATAATTCCACTTAAGCCACCCAAGGCATCAATTTCTCGTACAATTTGGCCCTTTGCCACACCACCCATTGCTGGATTGCAGCTCATTTGACCTATAGTCTGCATGTTCATTGTTACTAAGAGCACCTTCGCGCCCAACTTCGCAGCGGCAGCGGCAGCTTCGTTTCCGGCGTGACCAGCGCCAACTACAACAATGTCGTACGTCATCATACTAGATGCTGTTCCACGTGGAACATTCAGGGTGAATAGTTAAGTACGAATCCTCTTTGGATCTAATTTCTTTTTGATCGACCTCGTTATGATCGTCGTAACCAATGCAATGCAGTAATCCATGAACCAGGATGCGGTGCAACTCTTTCAACAGGGGCTGGTCAAACTCACTTGCTTGCTCGTTAATTTGATCCCAACCTAAAGCAAAATCTGCATCAATAGGCATTGGATGCTCTTGAATTGTAAAGCTTATAATATCTGTATCGTATTCATGTCCAAGGAATTGAGTGTTCAACTCTATCATTTCTTGGCGATTAAATGACTTGTAGTGGAGGCGCTTAATATGCGCACCCTCTTTTTCTGCGACCAGCTTGAGCCAGTCCGCAGTCTGCTTCTTAGCGAAGCCTTTTAGTTTCGGAACTTCAAACGTTATCGCCACAAGAAATTTTTGCTACACGACCCGCATGACGGCCACCTTCAAATTCCGCAATCAAAAATGCATCGACACACTCCAAACCTATAGCCTCACTTATAAAGCGACCTGGTAGTGATAGGACATTTGCATCGTTGTGCTGGCGCGCAAGTGAAGCCAACTCAGGAAGCCAGCACAGCGCTCCACGAACACCGTCGTGTTTATTGACCGACATATTGATGCCGTTTCCGCTCCCACAGACCACGATACCAAGTTCAGAGGCTCCAGTTTGCACATCACTCGCTACAGCATGACCAAAGTCTGGGTAGTCTACAGAATCCAAACTATACGCTCCGCAGTCGTGAACTTCATGGCCTAATTGAGTAAGATGTGCCTTTACAGCCTCTTTAAGAGGATATCCTGCGTGATCTGATCCGAGAGATAGTTTCATGTCAATAAGTCGTTAATAAGTAGCTAATAAGTGCTCAGAACTCCAACCCTTCAACTATAAAGCCAGTCTTATCTACAGTCTGAGTGCCCAAGTCCTGATGATTACCGACAGCTGAGTGAATGTGAGTTAAGAACATTGTGTAGTGAATAGGTTCGAAGTGCGGTTCGTTAAATAAATAATAAAACACTGAAATATATATACTTATGTTAAAAGTATTCGTTAATAAACCGTTGATATCTGTGCATATCTCATCTTTCCAAAGTATTTCATACCAAGTTATTCAACCTATCAACCGACTAATACCATTAAGTTTTAGAAAAGAATAATGTTAATGGTTAAATGGTGAAAACGATGCCTTGCGCCAATGGAAGCGAAGTTCCGTAGTTCAATGTGTTGGTTTGGCGGCGCATGTAGGTTTTCCAGGCGTCTGATCCGCTTTCACGCCCACCACCGGTTTCTTTTTCACCTCCAAAAGCTCCGCCGATTTCAGCTCCACTGGTACCAATGTTGACGTTGGCGATTCCGCAGTCCGAACCATCGGCACTCAAGAAGCGCTGGGCCTCTTGCATCGAGCCGGTCATAATGGCCGAACTCAAGCCTTGGGGAACACCGTTTTGTAGGGCAACAGCCTCTTCGTAGGTGCTGTACTTCATGACGTAGAGCAATGGAGCAAACGTCTCGTGCTGTACAATAGACCAGTGGTTTTCAACTTCAGCGATCGATGGACTTACGTAGCATCCACCTTCATAGCCTGGACCCTGAAGTTGGGTACCGCGGAGGTGAAAGGTTCCGCCTGCAGCATCGACGGCATCGAGCGCATTGAGGTACATAGATACCGCAGCAGTATCGATCAGTGGTCCCACGTGGTTTTCAGCCTTCAATGGGGTACCGATCTTAAGTTGTCCGTACGCATTTTTAATAGCCTCAATGACTTTGCTAAAAATGCTCTCGTGAATAATGAGTCGGCGCGTAGAGGTGCAGCGCTGACCAGCGGTGCCTACGGCTCCGAATACGGCCGCAGTAACGGTCATTTTCAGGTCAGCGGTAGGAGTTACAATAATTGCGTTGTTGCCACCAAGCTCAAGGATGCTGCGGCCAAATCGCTCGGCAACTTTTTTACCTACTTCGCGACCCATGCGGGTAGATCCGGTCGCGGAAAGCACCGGAAGGCGGGTATCTTCAGACATCCAAACACCCACGTCAACTCCACCCGTTACGATGCACGAGAGGCCTGCGGGCACGTTGTTGGCTTCAGCAACTTGGTTCCAAAGAAGCTGGCATGCGACGGCGTTCAAGGGCACCTTTTCGGAAGCTTTCCAAATCACCGCATCTCCGCAAACCCATGCTATGCAAGCATTCCATGCCCACACGGCTACAGGAAAGTTAAAAGCAGAAATAACACCTACGACGCCCACGGGGTGCCACTGTTCCATCATAAAGTGGTCAGGGCGCTCGGACTTCATCGTGAGGCCCGCCAACTGGCGCGAAAGACCCACGGCGTAGTCGCAGATGTCAATCATTTCTTGAACTTCACCAAGGCCTTCTGAAAGGGATTTACCCATTTCGTAGCTCACCAAGGCACCAAGTGCTTCTTTGTGCTGGCGCAGGAGGTTGCCGTACTGGCGAACCACTTCTCCGCGTTTGGGAGCAGGGACGTTGCGCCATTCTAGGTACGCAGCATGCGCGGCTTCAACGGCTTGATTATACTGGTCTGCGGTGGTAACGGATACGCTACCGATGATACTTCCATCTACCGGAGTGCTGCTCGTAATGCGTTCAGCGCTTTCAAAAGATTGGTTTCCGATCCAGGTACCTGCATTGTGGTCTTGGATTCCGAGTTCGCGAAGAAAAGAGGGGGTATTCATAGTTCAGAGGGCTTACCCTGCAAAGGTAGCCCCCTAAACCATGCGTTTTATGTTCTAGGCGTGCTGTTCCTCAAGCTGGTGCTTGTGCTTCATGTACTCTTTGGGAGTCTGGCTCGTCATGCGTTTAAAGGCAGAAATGAAGTTGTTGACATTGCTATAGCCCACGGTAAAGGCCAGAGATGCTACGTTGTTGGATCCCAATTCAATAAGCCGCATGGCTTGCTGAATTTTGTGCTGCGTGATCAGCTCTTTAGGGCCAATTTTAAAATGGCGGATGCAGGCGCGCTGCAGGGAGCTGCGACTCATGTGAAGCGCACGCGCAAGGCTTTCTACATTGATGTTTTGCTTGAGGCTTTTTTGAATCATGGCTACAATGCGCTCACGCTCCGTCATTTCAGCTGGCGGCGCGTACTTGCTTCGAGGGCTAAGCTCCATGAACCGCTTGGCTTTGAGCGTAAATTCTTCGGAATCAATATCGGCAGGCAAGCAATCTAAAGCGCCATTTCGAAGGCTTTGGATGCGGTGGTTGATGCTGCACGGAACGGACACCATCATGACCCACAGCATGTGAAGGTCGTCATGTTGTCCGAGCTCATCCATGAGCGCGGCCCCACCGTCATTCGTGTAGGTGATGTCAAGCAGCGCGAGGTGGGGAAGCTTAAGGTTGTTTTGCTCAATCCAGTCTGCTACGCTGGACGCTTGAGCTACCTCAATGTGCTGGGCCTTAAGTGTTTCTTCGAAACGCTTGCGCAGGCCTTCTTGGGGAGAAAGCACGAGTATCATTGGTGATTTGGTTCATTGGTTGGTCCAACGAATATAGCAATATTGGCGAGGTTGGCAAGACTGGCTCGTTGGCGAGGTTGGCAAGACTGGCTCGTTGGCGCGCTAGCAACTTGTTACTAGTTGCTAAAGGCGTGGAGCGCCTTAAGCGCGAAATGCGAAACGCTCGAAGCGAAGCAAGGTGCCAGATACTAGAAACAAAAAAACCGGCAGCTTTGGGGCTACCGGTTGATTTTGGAGGTCTCGAGCGGATTCGAACCGCTGTACAAGCTTTTGCAGAGCCTTGCCTAACCTCTCGGCCACGAGACCATGGAG
>CAIJMB010000133.1 GCA_903821715.1 uncultured Flavobacteriales bacterium | reverse complement strand
GCGTCTA
Source organism: uncultured Flavobacteriales bacterium (assembly GCA_903821715.1). Classification (GTDB taxonomy): domain Bacteria; phylum Bacteroidota; class Bacteroidia; order Flavobacteriales; family Schleiferiaceae; genus TMED14. The sequence goes on along the minus strand of CAIJMB010000133.1, from coordinate 10,631 downwards.
GGTTTAAGTCGCTACGAAGTGACAGTCCTCGCGAGCATTGTGCAGGCAGAATCCAAAGAGCCCGAAGAGTGGCCGCGTATCGCTGGAGTCTACTTAACTCGTTTGAAGCAGGGCAAACGTTTGGAGGCTGATCCGACCGTGGTCTACGCGGTCCTCGACCGAGGAGTTGCTCAGGCTCCGATTCGCCGCGTGACAGGCAGCATGCTTCGCGTGGCGCATCCGTTCAATACCTACCGAACTAAGGGGTTGCCGCCCGGGCCATTGGCTACGGTGCACCCGCCGGTGATCGATAGCGTACTGGCTTCGACGGCCACGGGAGAGCTCTTTTTCTGCGCCAACCCTTCGAAGCCGGGCTTTCACCTCTTTTCAAAGAGCTACGCCGAGCACCTTCGCAACCGGAACCGCTACTTGCGCGCCATCACCCGCTAGGCCTGCGAGAGGCCCAGCTGGGTGTTGGTAAAAAAGATGGCTCCGTCTATCGCATCGCGGAGAACAACGGCGTCGCGTTGGACTTCGCCGCTCAAGAGCTTTTTCGCAAGATCGTTGAGAATGCGGCGCTGCACCGTTCGCTTGAGCGGGCGGGCTCCGAAGGCGGGGTCAAAGCCCTCTGCGGCCAAGGCATCCACCGCTTCAGGGGTGAATTCAATGGTGATTTCTTGGTCCGCCAAGCGTTTTTGAACCTCTTTGAGCTGCAGCTGTACGATTCGGCGCACATGGTCTTCGCCCAATGGGTGAAAGGTGATGATTTCGTCGATGCGGTTGAGAAACTCCGGGCGCAAGGTTTTGCGCAGCAACTGCTGCACCGCCTCAGGCCCTTCGCCGTCAAGTAGGAGTTCAGATCCCAGGTTACTGGTCATCACCACGACGCTGTGTGTAAAGTTGACCGTGCGGCCCTTGCCGTCGGTGAGCCGTCCGTCGTCGAGCACTTGGAGCAGCACATTGAAGACTTCGGGGTGGGCTTTTTCAATCTCGTCGAGCAGCACGACCGCATAGGGGCGACGGCGTACAGCTTCGGTGAGCTGTCCGCCCTCTTCATAGCCCACATATCCCGGAGGGGCTCCCACAAGCCGCGACACGCTGTGGCGCTCTTGGTATTCACTCATATCAATGCGGACCATGGCCTGGTCGTCGTCAAAGAGGAATTCGGCAAGCGCTCGGGCAAGTTCGGTTTTTCCGACTCCAGTGGGGCCGAGAAAGAGGAAGGACCCAATCGGGCGCTTGGGGTCGCCCAAGCCGGCGCGGGCGCGGCGCAAGGCGTCAGAGACGGCTTCAATCGCCTCGTTCTGGCCGACCACCCGCTGGTGGAGTTCATCTTCAAGGCGAAGGAGTTTGCTTCGCTCGCTCTCGAGCATCTTGCTGACGGGGATTCCGGTCCAGCGCGACACGACTTCGGCAATGTCCTCAGCGCCCACTTCTTCTTGAACCATGGCGCGTCGGTCGGTGCGCAGCTCGTCGAGGGCCGCGAGGCCGTCGGTGATGGACTGTTCGGCGGCCGCCAGCTTGCCATAACGGATTTCGGCTACTTTGGCATAGTCTCCATTGCGTTCGGCTTGCTCAGCCTCGAGTTTGAGTCCTTCGACATCCTCTTTCGCACGTTGGATTCGTTCAACCGCTTCTTTTTCGGCGGACCATTGGGCGCCCAAGGCTGTTCGCTTCTCATTGAGCGTGGAGAGTTCCTGCTTGAGTAGATTGAGGCGCTTGGGGTCGTCCTCGCGCTGGATGGCCTCGCGTTCGATTTCGAGCTGAATAATCTTGCGGTCCAAGTCGTCGAGCTCTTCGGGCTTCGAATTAATTTCAAGCCGGAGCTTTGAGGCGGCCTCGTCCATCAAGTCAATCGCTTTGTCGGGCAAGAAGCGATCTGAAATGTAGCGCTGGCTCAACAGCACCGACTGGACTACCGCTTCGTCCTTGATGCGGACTTTGTGGTGGCTTTCGTACTTCTCTTTGATTCCGCGCAAAATGGCTATGGATGCTTCGGTATCGGGTTCTTCAACCAGAACTTTCTGAAAGCGGCGCTCAAGTGCCTTGTCTTTTTCGAAGTACTTCTGGAACTCGTTCAAGGTGGTTGCCACCACACAGCGCAGCTCGCCGCGGGCCAGTGCGGGCTTCAGTATATTGGCCGCGTCCATGGCGCCTTCGCCGCCGCCGGCACCGACCAAAGTGTGGATTTCGTCGATGAAGAGAATAAGGTCGCCCTCGGCAGCCGTAACCTCTTGAACCACGGACTTGAGGCGTTCTTCGAATTCACCTTTGTACTTGGCTCCGGCGATTAGCGAGCCCATGTCGAGCGAAAAGATCCGTTTGCCCTGAAGGTTTTCGGGGACGTCACCCCGCACAATGCGGTGGGCGAGGCCTTCGGCGATGGCGGTTTTACCGACGCCGGGTTCACCCACAAGGACGGGGTTATTTTTGGTGCGTCGAGAGAGGATTTGAAGGACCCGACGAATTTCGTCGTCGCGCCCAATCACGGGATCGAGTTTACCGCTTTCGGCGCGCTCGTTCAGGTCAATCGCGTACTTTTTTAGGGCTTGATAGCTGCCTTCGGCGGATGCCGATTGGGCTTTTTTTCCTTGGCGCAGCTGGGCAATTACCGCACTAAATTCTTTTTCGCGGAACCCTGCATCCCGCAGGGCTTGGCCCATGCCATCGCTGGCGGTTCCGATACCAAGGATTAAGAATTCAAGGCTAACGTAGTCGTCGCCAAATTTTTTGGCTGCAGTTGCCGCTTGGGTGAGTGCATTCTGAGCGGGGCGGCTGAGGTAGCGTTCACCTCCTTCGACGCGACCTTGCTGGGCGAGTAGGGCTTCGGCAGTGCGCACCAAGGTCTCGGGAGCGAGACCGGCTCGGCGCAGTAGATCTTCAATAAAGGCATGGTCTGATTCTACGGCACCTAAAAAGAGGTGCGCGGAATCAATTGCCTGGTGGCCCAGTTCAGTGGCGCGCTGTTGCGCGGCCTGAAGGGCGGATTGGGTTTTGACGGTAAGATTGTCCATATGTTCCCAATGGCTCAATCCACGTGCCTCAGGTGTTAAAACGACAAAAAGGCAGCATTTCAATCGAAACACTGCCTTTTTGGCTCAAAATCGCCTGAGGGCGCTACGGTCTATCGGACAAAGCGGCGCGTGTAGCTCTGGCCTTGCCATTCGACTACGGCATTGTACATCCCTGCGGCAAGCTGTGCGGTTTCCCACTCGAGACGTACGAGTCCACCTTGGTGGTCAAAGTCTTGCGTGAGCACCGGCTGGCCTAGCATATTGAACACCGTCAATCGAATGCTCCCGCCTTCGTTCGACTGGAAGTCCATTCCTACTGGTCCACCTTGGGATGGGTTGGGACTAATTCCGCTCAAGAACGCATCGGCGAGCGTTACCTCTGGGGTGCCGATTCCGATGATATCAATCGTTGATCCGAGCGGAGCCTGCTCTAGACAGAAGTTATCGACCGCCCAACCTTCGTTGACGAGGGTGAAGTCGGTACCAAATCTGAATCGGAAAATCAGCGTTCCAGAATTTTCAGCGCTGAAGTTGATGCTCGAGTTCGTCCATCCGTTGGTGGTACCCGACCATCCCGGACGAATGTTGTCGAGTGAGGTCACGTGCACCGTATTGTACCACTTGCCCGAAGGGAAGACGTTTCCGAGGGTGTACCAGTTGATGCCCCCGTTGTACGACCAGTCGATGCTTCCGCCGTCGTGGTACTGCTCAGAGAACATATTGTGGTCAAACTTCATGGTGTACGTCACGTTGCTGTCCAGAACAAAGAATGGCGTGTGCAGCGAGCTGCGACCCATTGGGCTGTAGTTGCTGGTGAGCTTGGTCATCCACGCTTTGGATCCGCTTGCCGCACTGCTGATGATTGTCTGGCCCGGAGTTCCGAATTCCCAGTCGTGCGCGGCAGTCTTGATTGTGGAGTGCAAGGGTAGCCATGCCGCCTTATTCGGGTCCTCAAAGTCGTTGCAGTAACCCGTCGAATTGATGACGATTTTATCAGATACGATAAACGTTTTGCAGAATTGGTCGTCGGCAGTCTGGTTGTCTTGCTTGTTGTTTGGACGGTGCGTCTCCACGCAAATGCTGTACGATCCAGCCCCGTTATTCAACCATCCTTGGTTGAATTCGAACCAACGACGTCCTCCACGAGGCATCGGCGGGTTGTAGACTACGGTCTCGTAGGCTGTCCATGCCCCGTTGTTCACGCGGTAGCGAACCTGAAGTGTATCAACAGGTTTTGCACCGGTGTTTTCGAGGTAGACCTTAAGAGTAGACGTGTCTTCGGGGACGATCAAGTATTCTTTGGTGTCGATGTCGATTGGCGCCATTGAATTTTGGGGCGGAACATAAATCTCAACGTTGTCAATTGCCCAGCCGGCTCCTGATGAGCCAACCGCGGTACCCATGCGGAAGCGCAGGTTCAACGGGTTGCTATTGAAGTTCCACATGGCGAGCGGAAGGGTAGAGGTGATCCAGTTGCCACTGGTGCTACCCGTCCAACCTGGTTGATTGTTCAATGTCGCGACACCGGATGAGCCGTAGCTCGAACCATACCAGTTTTGGCCAATGGTTGCGGTCGCATTACCCAGCACATTCCATGTTCCGTTGTTTAGGAATTCAATGTTGGCTCCGTCGGTTCCACCAAAGGCGAAACGGTGCTTGAATCGAATTTCTGCACCCATAATGGTGTCGAAGTTGGTCAATGGTGGCATGCGGAGGTATTCATCACCTACGCCTTGGTAATTCTGGTTGAGGCCGGTCATCCACACATTGCTACCTGAAGCAGCAGTGAAGCCTTTTCCAGGTTGGCCCATCTCCCACATTTGTAGGGTTCCGGTTCCGCCCTGAACAAAGAAGGCATGCTCGTTGCCCACGCAGTTGTCAAACGTCACGGGGCCGAATGGAATGCTCACTGAGGTATTGCCCGTAGTGATGCGTGACGCGGTATCGTTGCGTGAAAAAGCATCGCCGGCAAGGGTGGTGTACGCTTTGATTTCGATATCGCCTTCCCAGTACGTCACGGGAGTAGTGACCGTGAGTGTGGCTTCGGCCCCAGCTGCAATGCTAGGAACCGTGTAGGTATAGGTATTCGTGTTGGTCGCTGTACAGAGATCCTTCACGATCACGGTCACAGGTACATTGGATTTGGCCTGCTTTCCGTAGTTGCGCACCTTGAGGACTAGGTTCTGAGGGGTAGCCAAAAATACCGTATTTGGCGGAGAGGTAATTGCGGTAACCCCCACGTCGTTGTTCGGGTGCTCGTAAATTAAGAGGTCATCAAGGGCTATGTCTGCCGCTTGTCCTGCACCTGACTTTCCGGCAACCAAGCGCATTTTGATCGTTTGACCCGCATAGGCTGAAAGGTCAATCAACTTAAAGGCCCAATCACCTGTTTCAGAGGTTTGCTGAGCCCCGGTGATGATTGACGGGGGCAGGGTAGTCCACGTATTGCTGCCTGAGGGTACAACCTGTACGCCAAGAGAGGCGATGTCTGCACCGTACATGTAGTACCAAAAAGACATCACTGGCGATGTCATACCACTCAAGTCAACGCATCCTTCTTGCTGAAAGAGCGCAAATGGGCTGTTCGATCCAAAGTTGCCCTCTGTGTAGAGGTAGTTGCCTTTGCGGCCTTTTGACCAACGTGGGCCTGTGGCGCCTGTGGGCGTCAAATCTTTACCTACCATGAAGGCGTAATCTCCACTGTTTGATGCTGGCTGCGCAAACCAACCTGACGGGGCGAAGGTGCCAGGGTTGGCCGTAGTTCCATTGCCCGGAGTCCAACCTGGTCCGTCGAAGTTCAAAAAGTAGGGGAACGTACTAATGGGTTGGATGTGCTCAATAGCAATGGGACCAATGCTGTCGTTGCTGCTTTGTCCGTCACCACTAAGTTCAGACCAGATGTACACTTCGAAATCAGCAAAGGCACTGAGGTTTGCCTTGGGACTAAAAGTGTAGGTCATCGTATCGGCCATATCAAACGAGCCAATCGCGGTGTCGCGCAGAATGGTAGTTACACCTGTAGTCAGATTTTTCACCGAGAACGCCAGTGGCACTTCAGTCAATGCTTGCCAACCTTCAGTTCGGAATCGGATTTTAACGTCCTCTAAATTGCTGTAGGTACAAAATCCGTTTTGTGGTTTGAACGATTCCAAAAGGTTGATGTCGCGACTGAACGGCTGGAATATTTTGATATCATCAATGGCCATATCACCTCGGTCATTGGCTGCGGAATTGTTTTTGGTGCCCACAAACCGAACTCGAACATACTTGCCGAGGTATGGGTCTAGATTGATGAATGCTTTATCCCAAGGGTCGCTTATTCCTCTATGGGTTGCACCGGTAATCATGTTGACGCCGATAACACCGAGGTTATTCAAAAAGCCTAAACCCGTGTCAATATCTACCCGTAGGTTACCCATATGGGCTCCAAACTTGTGGTAGTAGAATTGAACGGCGGCATGGGATATGTTGTCCAATTTCATACACGGAGTAATGAAAAGGGTAGTGTTACCTGGGCTGCCTTGTGAGGCCTCAGTGTATAGGTATTTACCGCTACCTGTGGTATGATCGCCGTCGGGACCTGTGCCAAACGTACCTGTTTGACCAGTGCGCACGGACCATGCAAATCCGGATGAGAGTGGGTTCGGTGAAACTTCGTAGTTGCGTCCTGCCGGGGGGTTGCCCAGAGGGAAAACCCCACGGTGTGTGGTTCCGCTGGTACCTGCTCCGGTGCCCGCCATCCAATAGAAGGCCTCAAAGTTTTCAATGTACGGGAAAGTCGTTGCTACAAACGGGAAGCTGTTGGGAAGCGCCGGACCACATACCGCGGGTGGAGAGGGATCGCGCCAGAACGTATTGAACGATACTGCCGCTGCAGTAGATGGTGATCGAGCGGTATTCTCATCACACGCACAGTCAAATGCCTGTACCCACCAATTAATGGTGTCGCCAACGATCAAGTTGGTGAAGTCGTAGAAATACTCCGAAGAGTCTGGGCATGAGGCGGGATTGACCGCGGTCATATTCACCACGTTCCATGTGCCGCCATTCATTTGATAGTGCAGAACTACCGAGTCCATTCCGGATTTGGGGAGTACTTTGTCTGAAGCGCGAAGTCGAATTTGTTCGGTGGCTTGGTAGCGTGCTCCAATAGGTTCGCGTCGAGGATTGAGGTTCCAATTGATTTTAGGCGGAATAAGTTCACACGGAGCCGCCTCGACTTTGAGGTTGTCGACAAACCAGCCCGCTGTGGATGCTCCGCCACTCGGAACCCGGTACTGAAGTGCAAACTTCACGAGGACTTGGCTGAATCCGGTACCGGTTCCACTTGGACCGCTACCCGCAATGCTTGAAATGTCGAAGACTTCGTTAACCCACCAGTTGTTCGTTGGAGCCACGCCTTGACCAATGGTGGTTGCGCCACCCCAGTAATTAGGAGCTGCTGAGTTTGCATACATCACTTCATTGATGTAGCCTAGTGTGTTAAAGCTCGCACTTGGTCCACGGTAGTGGCTCGCGTTGAGTGTCGTCCACGTGGCTCCGTTATTGGTCGAAACACGGATGTAGCCCCGCTGGCCAAAGTGGATTTTGCCAATGTGATCAAATGAAAGACGCACAAACGAGTTACCTACCGTCGAAAATGCCTGTGTCTGAAAGAAAATCGTGTCCTGGGGCAAGACATTGGCGTGGTAACTCTTCGTACCGCTCACGCTCAACGCGTTGGTGTCGTTCCAAAATTGGATGACACCCGGTTGAGTGTGGCTGGTCGTCACATTGAGTGGGGGACTGTCGAAGTCCTCATTGAAAACGGTAGTGACTTGCGCATTTGCGCTGATATTCAGCGCAGTAAAGGCGATAGCTGCAAGCCCAAGGCGGCGTAGTAGGTGCGTCATAGCAGGCGTTCGTTCTCGGTTGGGTATAAACCTAGAACCTCAAATATACGAGAAGTCGCGGACGCTTCGGTCTAGCGGATATTCACCCGAAGCCGCGATTCACCATTTAAAAAGCCTTCGAGGCGATCGCCAGGGGCGACGGGGCCGACTCCCGCAGGGGTTCCGGTGAAGAGTACATCCCCTTTTTTCAGCGTAAAGTACTGACTTACGAAGGCAATGAGGTCTTCAATGGGAGTCAAAAAGTCAGCGGTACTTCCCTCTTGTACGGTAGTACCATTTTTTTCGAGCCGAATATGGTGGGGCTGAGTTGTTTCGGGTAGGTCCGACCAGGTTCCGAGGACGGCGCTGCCGTCAAATCCTTTGGCTCGTTCCCAGGGGAGTCCCTTTGACTTGAGTTCAGACTGCAGGTCACGCGCTGTAAAATCCAAGCCAACCGTCATGGCGTCGATGTAGTGGTGCGCAAAGCGGGGTTCAATGTACTTGCCCACCTTACTGATTCGCACGACCCATTCGATTTCGTGGTGCACGTCCTGGGTCCATGGCGGAATCACAAACGGGTTACGCGGCGGCAGTAGCGCGGAATCCGGCTTGCAGAAAATTACTGGAACTTCGGGTACGGCATTCCCGAGCTCTTCGGCATGTGCCCGATAGTTGCGTCCGACACAAATAATTTTCATCGCTGGCGGAGCCGAATGGCCGTGAGAATTTTTTTGGTAAACAACGGGAAATCGGCGTTTTGCAACCAAGAGTAGTAACCTGTGTCCTTGAGAAGCACATGGCTGACGCGCTGGCCTTTGTACTTGCCAAAGCTGAACTGCTCGTGGCCTTCGGCATCAAACGTGATGAATCCCGCAAAGTCGGCGGCACGGTGCATGGTGCTGAAGTCACTCAATGCTGGTATTTCCTTGGGCAGGTCGTCGTAGCGCTCGAGTTGGGCTTTGAGTACTTCGTAGGTTGCGCGCACGTCGGCTTCAGCAGTGTGCGCATTCTTGAGGTCTGCCTGGCAGTAAAAAGCGTAGGCCGCGCTCAGCGTTCGCTGCTCTTTTTTGTGAAAGATGTTTTGCACATCCACACTGCGGCACTGGCTAAGGTCAAAATCGCTTCCGGCGCGAAGGAGTTCTTCGGCAAGCATCGGAATATCGAACTTGTTGCTGTTGTACCCGGCAAGGTCACTGCCCTGAAGTAACGGGAGCAGTTCGGGTAGAATCTGCTGAAAGGCGGGTGCATCGGCGATGTCCTCATTGCTGATTCCGTGGATGACCGTGGCAGCCTCAGGAATCGGAATACTAGGGTTAACTCGCCACGTTTTTACCGTTTCGGAACCGTCAGGTTGAACGCGCAGCACGCAGAGTTCCACAATGCGGTCATGGACTACATTGACGCCCGTCGACTCGATATCGAAGACGCAGAGGGGACGGGCTAAATTCATCAGATTTCGCGGTTCGGATCCCACTGCTCGAGGTAGTCGGCGACGCGGCGAACAAACATTCCGCCTAACGCGCCATCTACTACGCGGTGGTCGTATGAGTGCGAGAGGAACATTTTGTGGCGAATGGCGATTACATCACCCTCTGCAGTCTCTACTACGGCCGGCATCTTGCGGATGGCGCCGAGTGCCAGAATGGCTACCTGGGGCTGATTGATGATCGGCGTTCCGAGGATGTTGCCAAAGCCTCCAACGTTGGTAACCGTGTAGGTTCCACCTTGAATATCGTCGGGCTTGAGGGCATTCGTGCGCGCGCGGTTGGCCAGTTCGTTCACCTCTTTGGTCATGCCGCTCAGACTCAAACGGTCCGCGTTTTTAATGACGGGGACGATGAGGTTGCCACTGGGCAACGCCGTGGCCATTCCGAGGTTAATCGGTTTGTGGTATACGATGTTGTTGCCGTCGACACTGACGTTAATGTTGGGGAAGTCCTTGATGGCCTTCACCACGGCCTCCATGAAGATGGGGGTGAAGGTGAGTTTTTCGCCTTCGCGCTTTTCGTAGCTCGACTTCACTTTTTCACGCCAGCGCACAATTGCGGTTACATCGGCCTCGACAAACGAGGTGACGTGCGGAGCAACGTGCTTGCTCATTACCATGTGGTCGGCGATGAGCTTGCGCATGCGGTCCATTTCGCGGATTTCATCGCCAGGGAATACCGTGGGCGCTGGGGCCTTAAATCCGTGACCTGCTGGTGCGGCGGCGGCACTTGACGGAAGGGCGGGTGCCGATGCAGGCGAGGCTGCGGGAGCCTCTGCAGCCGCTTTGGGCGCACTGAGGTTCACGCCTGAAGCGCGCTGCGCAAGGTAGGCGAGTAGGTCCTGTTTGGTGACGCGGCCGTCTTGACCCGAACCTTCGATGGTGTCAAGGTCACCTTGCGACACGCCTTCTTGAGCGGCCATGCTGCGTACAAGGGGAGAATAGAAACGGTTTCCGCTGCCTTTAGCTACGCTGGCTGCTGGTTGATGGCTGCTGGCTTGCGGCTGCTGGCTTGCGGCTGCTGGTTGCTCGCTGCTGGCTGCTGGTTGCTCGCTGCTGGCTGCTGGCTGTTGGCTACTGGCTGCTGGTTGCGGGTTGCTGGCTGCGGGAGCTGCGGCTTTGCCCTCACCAGTGTCGATGTGGGCGATAACCTGGCCCACTTGAATGACGTCGTTCTCGTTGAACAACTTCTTCACCAAAACTCCGGCAACGGGCGACGGAATGTCGCTGTCCACCTTGTCGGTGGCAATGGTCAGCACTGATTCGTCGAGTGCAATAGAG
>CAIJMB010000132.1 GCA_903821715.1 uncultured Flavobacteriales bacterium | reverse complement strand
GGCGTAACTTCAAGTTGTGAAACTAGCTGTCTTTATCACTGCACTTTGTGCGTCCATCGTGTTGCCTGCACAAGAATTTTTTCTTGAAGTAAAGGTTCAAGCTCCAGAGGTTCAAACTAATGACCGTCAAGTATTTATTCAACTTGAGCAGGTCGTACGGGATTTGGTCAACAACCGCGTGTGGACCGAAGACACTTGGGAAGAGGGTGAGCGGATTCGCGGTTCCCTCGTGTTTACGATTCGCGACTACGACCAAGGCACAGGTCTGATGTCAGGCAATTTACAGGTTTCGTTTGCGCGCCCTGTGTACGGCAGCGACTACAATTCCACCACGATTTCGTACCAAGATCCCGATGTGAGATTTCGCTACAGGCCCAATGAAATCGTCGATTTTCAGCCCAACCAGTTTCAAGATCTCTCTTCAATCGTCGGATTCTATGCCTACCTCGGGTTGGGATTAGACGAAGCTTCGTTTGACCCCAAAGCCCGCGCGCACCTTCAAACTGCACTTCAAATTGCCCAAATGGCTCAGGCATCTGGTGCTGGCGGGGGCTGGGACCGATTTACTTCGACACGGAATCGATTTTGGATCATCGAGGATTTGCTGAACCCGGCCAACGAAGCCTTTTTGGAATCGTGGTACCGCTACCACCGTGAAGGCCTCGACCGTTTGTCTAAGCTCGAAACCCAGCAGCAGGCGAAGCAGTCCGTGGCCAACGCAGTTCTTGCGCTTCGGCCGATTCATACACGTCAGCCCAATATTTATCTGATTCGCTGGTTTTTTGACAGTAAATCGGTAGAGATTCAGCAAGTTTTTTCTGGCGGGCCAGCCGTGCAGCTACAGGATGTTTCGGATGCCCTGCAGGTCATGGATCCCTCAAACGCAAGTAAGTACTTAGCGATGGGAAAATCCCGCTGAGAACCCCTAGGTTTGCGCCAAGCTTTGCCGACTGCACATCGAACGATTTGCGCTGATTGACCAACTTGAGTGGTCTGTCACGCCAGGTTTCACGGTGCTCACGGGCGAAACGGGGGCGGGTAAGTCCATTTTTTTAGGTGCTCTGCAGCTTGCGCTGGGCGGGCGGGCCGAGTTTGCGTCTATTGGCCAACCTGGCTTTAAAAGTGTCGTCGAGGCGGAATTTCGCGTGCCCTCAGACCGTCAGTCGGACCTGGGGTCCACCGATTGGGATTGGTGGAGCGAGGGGAGCGACGCTTCGCTCGTGCTGCGGCGTGAAGTGCATCCGGGCGGGCGCAGCCGCGCGTTCATCAACGATTCACCGGTACGGCTCGATGAACTGCGACGGGTTTCGAGTTCATTGGTCGACATTCACAGCCAGCGCGACGAGGGACTTTGGGCCCGGAACGAAGGCATAGTCCTCCTGCTCGAAGCCTTTGCGGACGGCCATCAAGCCGCCAAGGGGCACTACCAGACGTGCTTTGCACAGCTCCGTCAGGCTGAGGAACGCCTTTTGGTACTAGAGTCTGAACTTGGGGCCGTTAACGATCCGGAATACCTCAAATTTGTGGTTGAAGAGCTGCGCGCTCTCGACCTAAAACTCGGCGAAGAAGCCAAGCTGCGCGAGCAGCTCAAGCTTCTCAGCAACCAGCAGGAACTTCAGGAACTTAGCGCCGAGGCCCTCGCCGCAGTCGATCGAGAGGAAGTAGGCGTTGAATCACTCGCTGGCCAACTTCGAAAGCTTGGCGAGCGAGCCGAACGCCTAGGAGTGTCCAACGATCAGCTCACGAGTATGGGTTATGCCCTTGAGGACCTCGTGCGCGAACTTCGGGGACATTGGCAAGATCTTGTCGATCAATTAGATGCCAATCCAGGTGAGCTGAATTTCGTGGAGGAACGCCTCTCGGCCATTGATCGGGTGCAGCGTAAGCACCAGTGCGCTGACGACAGCTCACTCATTGCACACTGGGAGACCCTTGAGCGGCGCCTCAAGGTGTGGACTGAAGGTGCCGAAGAACTTGAGCGGGCGAGGGCAGAGGTACGTGAAGCCTCCCTCAAGGTGAGTGCGGCAGGAGAAGATTGGAATCAGCTTCTCATGAAGGCTGAACCTTCGATGGTCGCAGCGGTGACCCGAGGTCTGGCTGATTTGGCGATGGCCCAAACCCGAATTGCGGTTCGGGCAGTGCGCCGTTCCGCTCCGAGTCCGATGGGCACCTATGCCTACATGCTGGAATTCAGCGCGAACCCGGGCCAAGAGCTTCAGGAGCTCGCTAAAGTGGCCTCCGGAGGCGAGCGCAGCCGCCTCATGCTGGTACTCAAACGCTACTTGGCTGAGCGCAAAGGATTGTCAACCGTACTCTTTGACGAGATTGACACCGGGGTATCGGGTGCGACCGCCAGCAAGATGGCCCATATGCTCCGAAGCATGAGCCAAAATGCTCAAATCATCGCCATCACCCACTTACCGCAAGTTGCCGCGTTAGGGTCACAGCACTGGGTCGTCGAGAAACTAGTTGATGGAGACCGCACGCTGACGCAGCTTAAAACCTTGAGCGACAGCGATCGAGCGTCCGAAGTGGCCCGCTTGCTTTCAGATGGTGACCTCAGTGCCTTAGCGATGGCGCAAGCCGAAGCATTGATGGCGGCAGCCGAGTGATTTTCACGATATTTGCGGCATGAACAATCTACTTGCCGGAAAAAAGGGCATCATCTTCGGAGCCCTCAACAGCGACTCCATTGCCTGGAAGGTCGCCGAACAGTGCCACGCACAAGGCGCTCAACTCGTTCTTACGAATGCCCCCATGGCGATGCGCATGGGCGAAATCAATGCTCTTGCTGAAAAGACGGGCGCACCTGTCATTGGTGCCGACGCCACGAGCCTCGAGGAACTTCAGAACTTGATTCAGGGAGCCATGGACCATTTCGGTGGTAAAATTGACTTTATCCTGCACAGCATTGGAATGTCCGTCAACGTCCGCAAGAGCCGTCCCTACACCGACCTCAACTACGACTTCTTGACTAAGGGTTGGGATGTGTCGGCGGTCAGCTTCCACAAAGTCCTTCAGACAGCCTACCAAATGGACGCCCTCAGCGACTGGGGTAGCGTACTCGCGCTGAGCTACATTGCCGCCCAGCGCACGTTCCCTGACTACAACGACATGGCTGAGAATAAAGCCTACTTGGAGTCAGTGGCGCGCAGCTTCGGATACCACTACGGAATCCGCAACCACGTGCGCATCAACACCATCAGCCAGTCTCCCACGCCTACGACGGCGGGTAGCGGCGTGAAGGGCTTTAATGCCTTCTTGAGCTTCGCTGATAAGATGAGTCCCTTGGGCAACGCAACGGCTGAGGACTGCGCCAACCTTTGTGTGGTCATGTTCAGCGACATGAGTCGCCGCGTGACGATGCAGAACCTCTACAACGATGGCGGATTCAGCAACACAGGTGTAAGCCAAGAGGTACTTGACACCTACATGAAGGGCGCTGAATAAAACCTGCGCCATCATACAAAAAAAGAGCCCGCTTCGGCGGGCTTTTTTTGTGGTTTAGAATTCGCTCTTTTCGTGAAACACGATTCGGTCAAACTTTTCTTGCGTCATATGCAACCCAAACTGGGAATCAGCCAAGAACACGAGGCGTCCAAACTTGTCGTGGGCGAGTTGGCGGGCCTTCATGCGCTCAAGCTCCGCAAGTTGCCCGGCGTCCTTGCCCTCAACCCACAGTGCTTTGTAGGCGGGGAAGGGTTCGTACGAACATTTCGCTCCGTACTCGTGCTCAAGACGGTACTGAATGACCTCGTACTGCAGTGCGCCTACGGTTCCGATGACCTTTCGTCCGTTGGCGACGAGCGTAAACAGCTGGGCTACACCTTCATCCATCAACTGGTCCACACCTTTGGCCAACTGCTTGGATTTCATGGGGTCCGCATTGTTGATGAAGCGAAAGTGTTCGGGCGAAAAGGACGGGATTCCGCTAAAGTGAAGCGACTCGCCGCCCGTTAAGCTGTCCCCAATTCGAAAGAGCCCGGTGTCAGGTAAACCCACGATATCGCCAGGATAGGCCTCCTCAACCACCTCACGCTTACTGGCCAAGAACGTCATGGGCGAACTGAATTTCAAGTTCTTACCCTCTCGGACGTGCAGGTAGTTGGTGTTGCGTTCAAAGGTTCCGCTGACCACCTTGACAAACGCGATGCGGCTGCGGTGGTTCGGATCGATGTTCGCGTGAATCTTGAACACGAATCCGCTGAACTTCGCCTCTTCGGGGTGAACCACGCGCTCTTCGGCGGCTTTAGGCTGGGGGTGCGGAGCAATTTCTGCAAAGCAATTAAGCAGTTCGCGCACGCCAAAATTGTTGAGTGCAGAACCAAAAAACACCGGCTGCAGCTCCCCGCGCAAGTAGGCGTCTTGATCGAATTCAGGGTAAACCCCAGCGACTAATTCGAGTTCTTCGCGCAGGGTTTCGGCGGCCTTGGCTCCAATGCGCTCCACGAGTTCTGGGTTTTCTAAGTCGCTAAACGCCACCCCTTCAGCGACTTTTTGCTTGTTGATTTGGTCGTAAATCAAAAGTGATTTGGACCACACATCGTAGACGCCCTGAAACTGGGCACCCATTCCGATCGGCCACGAAAGAGGGCAGAGGCGCAGACCTAGCTTTGACTCAATCTCGTCCAAGAGGTCAAATGCGTCGCGGCCCTCGCGGTCCAACTTGTTGATAAATACGATGATGGGTGTCGCGCGCATGCGGCACACGTTGACCAGCTTTTCAGTCTGGGCCTCAACGCCTTTCGCCACATCGACAACCACGATTGCGCTATCCACTGCGGTCAGGGTGCGGTAGGTATCTTCAGCGAAATCTTGGTGACCCGGCGTATCGAGAATGTTGATGTGCTTGCCTTGGTACTCAAAGGCCATCACTGAGGTGGCAACCGAAATTCCGCGCTGCCGCTCGATCTCCATGAAGTCGGACGTCGCGCCCTTTTTGATTTTGTTGCTCTTTACGGCACCGGCTTCGTTGATGGCTCCGCCAAAGAGAAGTAGTTTCTCGGTTAGGGTAGTTTTGCCCGCATCAGGGTGCGAAACAATTCCAAAGGTTCTGCGGCGCTGAAGCTCCGTGAGTAAATTCGACATATCGGCTTAATTGCGGGTTGCAAAGGTAGGGAGTTCCGCTCTGAACCTTTTTTAAATCTGTGGGTTAAAGGCACTATGGAGTCGTCGTACAGCATCAAAGATTTGGAGCACCTCACGGGCATTAAGGCCCACACGCTCCGCATTTGGGAGCAGCGCTACGAAATTGTTGTACCGAAAAGGACCGACACGAACATTCGCACCTATTCTGACGACGACCTCAAAACTCTGCTCAACGTTGCCGTACTTATTCAAAAAGGTTGGCGCATCAGCAAGATTGCCGATTTATCGCGCGAACAACTTAGTCAAAAGGTTCTTGAAGAAGCATTACAGCACGGTAGCCAAACGGCTCAAGTGACACGCCTTATACAGGCCTGTATAGATCTCGATGAGCTCACGTTTTCGCAAATTCTCGACGCGAGCATTCGCGAGGCGGGCGAGGAGCACACCTTTACCCACTTGGTTGGCGGATTCATTCACCAAATTGGCTACATGTGGCAAACGGACGCAATTGGCGTGGCTCACGAGCATTTTGCGAGTAACCTCATCAAGCAAAAAATGTACGCCGCGCTGGATCGCCTTACCGACCAACGTATGTCGGTAAAGAGCCCAGCTGTCCTCATGTATTTGCCTCAAGATGAGCTTCATGAGTTGGGATTGCTCTATCTGCATTATCTGTTGAAGGCACGCGGAACCACTGTTGTGTTTCTCGGTCAGTCCCTTCCGCTGGAGCACTTGGCGGTACTCTTCAAGCAAGCGAACCATTTTAAGCTTGTGGTCAGTGTCTGGACCACTCAGCCCGCACGTGAGGTCATTGACCAGTATGTTGTAGACGCGCGCCGGTTTATGGGCTCAGTGCCCTTGTGGGTTACGGGATTAGCTGTATCAGACTGGAAGTCGCCCGACAACCTCACGGTCACCTTCCCCAATTTGGCTGCATTGGGCCAACAGCTATCCTCTGAGCTAGCGCTTTCGTTCTGAGTTGTTTAGCCTAATTAGGCTATAATCTGTTTATACTTTTGATAAAAAGTTTAAACAAAACGTGCGCTCGGCACATTTCTTGTTTAACTTAGTGCTGTAATTGTTAAACAAAAGCGACATGCCCCCAGAGTCCTTTGGTCCCCAAATTTTTCAGCACGAACAGTTCTTGCGCGGTTTAGCCATGAAGCTCACGCGCCACTCTGAAGATGCTGAAGTCCTCGTTCAAGAGTCCTTTTACAAGGCCATCAAGAACCAGTCTAAG
>CAIJMB010000131.1 GCA_903821715.1 uncultured Flavobacteriales bacterium | reverse complement strand
TTGTCCATGGCCAAGTCCATGACGCGGCAAATCTTCTCCGCATGCGCCTCGGCCAGCGAGCCCCCCAGCACCGTAAAATCTTGGGCATAGGCATAGGTGAGGCGACCATTGACGGTGCCATAGCCCGTCACGACTCCGTCGCCCAAAAACTGCTGCTTGCCTAAGCCAAACAGCGTGCTGCGGTGGGTCACCAAGGCACCCAATTCTTCAAAGCTCCCCTCGTCAAAGAGTAGCTCCAAGCGTTCTCGTGCGGTCAGCTTTTTTTTAGCGTGCTGGGCGTCAATGCGTGCCTGGCCGCCGCCGAGCTGCGCCTCGGCGCGCTTGGCTGCAAGTGTTTCAAACACGTTGTGCTTCTCCATTTAGAGAGACCTAATCAAGAGAATTCCGCAACTGTCGTTCGAACTAGCTAAACGGTACGTCTTGTCAAGGCCAAACGCATAAACACCATTTTTCTTTGGTGTAGCGGTCCAAAATTCTTTTTGGCTAGCGGTAAGGTCGTTTAACGATAATGCGTCGATCAAATACGTCGCCTCATCAAATGTAGGGAGACGCCAATCCGTCTTCCCTTTATGCTGAATGCTTCCGGCAAGCAGTCCTTTACTCGGAATTGGATGGACGTTTTCATCTTTAAATGATACCACAAAACCACTTCCCTCTTGATCTTGAACTAACCAACCACCATTCGCAGCCTGAAACTGAACCTTTGGCTTGTTTTGGGCCGCAATCTTTGGCGCCTTAGACACCTCTTTACCCTTGCTTTTTGGTGTGGCACGAGGTGTCGTGGCAGACAGTGGCTGGGTGGGCTTCGCTTTTGCTGCCGGAACCGCGGGTTGGGTAGGCTTCGCTTTTGTGGATTTCGACGGAGTTGGAACTACTTCTGGTTCATCCTCCTCAAAATCCTCTTCGTCGTCAAACTCGTCTTCATCGTCAAACTCCTCTTCGTCATCAAACTCCTCTTCGTCATCAAACTCGTCTTCGTCGTCAAACTCTTCATCCTCTAGATCCAAAGAATCAACTTCCTCTTGAGTTTCCGAACCTGATTCTCCTGATTCAGATGAACAGGCTGTGCCCAACATGAATAAAACAAACAATAGCAAGCTGTACAGAATGGAATGTCTCATTATCACCATTTTAGAATCTCTAAGTTAGCAAATTAGTCGTTCAGCTTCAGCACCGCCAAGAAGGCCTGCTGCGGAATTTCCACGTTGCCAAGCTGGCGCATGCGCTTCTTACCCTCTTTTTGCTTCTCAAGGAGCTTGCGCTTGCGGCTGATGTCACCACCATAGCACTTGGCAGTTACGTCCTTGCGCAGGGCAGAAAGGGTTTCGCGGGCGATAATCTTGGCTCCGATGGCGGCCTGGATTGCGATCACAAACTGCTGGCGCGGAATCAGTTCCTTCAGCTTTTCGCACAAACGACGTCCAATATCATAGGACTTGTCCTTGTGAATCAGGGCCGAAAGGGCATCGATGGGGTCGCCGTTGAGCATAATGTCCACCTTGACCAGATGCGACGCGCGGTAGCCGATGGGGTGGTAGTCAAACGAAGCGTATCCGCGCGAAATAGTTTTGAGGCGGTCGTAAAAGTCAAATACGATTTCGGCCAGCGGCATATCAAAATTGAGTTCGACGCGGTCCGCAGTGAGGTAGTTCTGGCCGGTGATGACTCCGCGCTTGTCGATGCACAACGACATGACGGCTCCTACGTAGTCAGATTTCGTAATGACTTGGGCCTTGATGAACGGCTCCTCGATGCGGTCCAGCCCTGAGGGGTCAGGATAATCCGACGGATTGGTCACCAAGAGGGCCTTGTCGACGTCCGCCTTGGTGTAGGCGAAGTAGGACACGTTCGGAACCGTCGTGATCACCGTCATGTTGAACTCGCGCTCAAGGCGTTCCTGCACGATTTCCATGTGCAGCATCCCGAGGAATCCACAGCGGAATCCAAATCCCAGCGCCGCCGAGGTTTCAGCCTCAAACGTGAGCGAAGCATCGTTCAAACGAAGCTTTTCGAGGGCACCGCGGAGCTCTTCGAACTCTTCGGTTTCGACCGGATAAATTCCGGCAAAGACCATGGGCTTGACATCCTCAAAACCTGCTACCGCGGCTTCGGCAGGGTTGGCCACCGTGGTAATGGTGTCGCCCACTTTGACCTCTTTGGCTTCTTTGATTCCGCTGATGATGTAGCCTACATCGCCCGCCGCGACAAAGTCGCGCGGCTCTTTGTTGAGGCGCAAGATTCCGATTTCGTCGGCGAAGTACGTCTTGCCCGTGGCCATGAACTTAACCGCCTCACCCTTGCGAATGACGCCGTTTTTCACGCGAAAGATGGCCTCAATTCCGCGGAACGAGTTGTATACGCTGTCAAAAATGACCGCTTGAAGCGGGGCATCTACGTTGCCTTTGGGGGCTGGAACCCGATCCACAAGGGCGTCCAGCAACTCGGGAACGCCAAATCCCGTCTTAGCCGAAACGCGCAAAATGTCTTCGCGCTTGCAGCCGATCAAGTCAATAATTTGGTCCTCAACCTCTTCAGGGTTGGCGCTGGGCAAGTCGACTTTGTTGAGGACCGGAACAATCTCTAGATCGTGCTCAATCGCGAGATAGAGGTTGCTAATCGTTTGTGCCTGAATGCCTTGTGCCGCATCCACGACGAGCAATGCGCCCTCGCAGGCGGCAATGCTTCGGCTCACTTCGTAGCTAAAGTCCACGTGGCCCGGGGTGTCGATCAGGTTGATTCGAAACTTCTCGGTTCCGCGCTGGTAGTCCATTTGGATGGCGTGGCTCTTGATGGTGATGCCGCGCTCGCGCTCCAAATCCATGTTGTCGAGGAGCTGGTCCATCTTCTCTCGCGACGTAACGCTTTGGGTTACGTCGAGAAGGCGGTCGGCCAAGGTGCTCTTACCGTGGTCGATATGGGCGATGATGCAGAAGTTCCGGATGTCGTTCATGGAGGCTGCAAAGGTAACCTCCGGCGTTGCCTCTTGTTCTTCGGAACTTCCGATATTTGCGCATGGCCACACCGAAACGCCCAGCACTGGGCCGCGGACTCTCCGCGCTACTGAACGACAACTCCGCCGTAACGGCGCAAGACCCCGGCGCGCGCGACGTGGTTTCGAGCATTTTTGAGGTGGCGCTGAGCCAAATCCAGGCCAATCCCAAGCAGCCGCGAACCCAATTTGAGCCGGGTCCGCTCGAAGAACTCGCCGAATCCATTCGCCAACTCGGCATCATTCAGCCCATCACGGTGCGCCGCATCGAGGCCGACCGATTTGAAATCATTTCAGGAGAGCGACGCTTTCGCGCAGCCCAGCTAGCGGGTATTGAGCGCGTACCCGTGTACGTTCGGCTTGCTGACGATCAGCAAATGCTTGAAATGGCGTTGGTTGAAAACATTCAGCGCCGCGACCTCGACCCGATGGAGGTCGCCTTCTCGTACCAGCGCCTCATGGAAGAATGCAGCCTCACCCAGCAGCAGGTTTCAGAGCGCGTGGGCAAGCAGCGCTCGACGGTGGCCAACTTTCTCGGCCTCCTAAAATTGACGCCCTTGATTCAGGCGGGACTTCGCGACCGAACCATCAGTGCCGGACACGCCAAGGCACTTGTGGGCCTCGAAGACCCCAACGTTCAGGACGAGCTCTACATGGACAGCGTGGCCCAGCAGTGGTCAGTCCGCCAGCTCGAAGAGGCCGTGCGACTTGTGCAAAACCCGGACGGAATCCCCGGTTCCGAAACCCCCGAAGACCTTGCCGCCCCAGCCCGCGGCCGCAACATCAACGACGTGGCCTCTGCTCAGGCGTTCAAAAACATCCTCGGACTGGCCGCCAAAGTGACCAAAACCGCACAGGGCGCGGGCACGGTGACCTTGAAGTTCCGCAGCGAAGACGAGCTTCAAAAGGCGCTCAAAAAACTAGGATTTTAAACGGTGTACGACCGTACCCAACAAAAAAGCCCGCCAATGATGGCGGGCTTTTCCGTTTAAAGTAACTGCGACCTAGCGCAGCGTCATCTCCTTGACCAAGTGGCCGGCGCCGGCGTACTTGTCAATGATGAAGAGCACGTAGCGAATGTCGCACGAAATCGTGCGCTGCAGCTCCGTTTCATAAAAAATGTCGCCCGACATAGCTTCCCAGTTGCCGTCAAAAGCCACCCCGATCAGCTCGCCCTTGGCGTTGATCAGTGGCGATCCTGAGTTGCCTCCGGTGATGTCGTTGCCTGAAATAATTCCGACCGGAACGCGACCCGTTTTGTCGGCGTACGGACCAAAATCCTTGGCCTTGTACAGCTCCTTGAGGCGGGCGGGAACTACAAACTCAGGATTCGTTGCGTCCTCCTTTTGCATCACTCCGTCGAGGTAGGTGAGGTAGTCGTACTTCACACCATCGCGGGGCTCGTAGCTACCCACGTGACCGTAGGTCATGCGCATCGTCGAGTTCGCGTCGGGAGACCAGGTGCGGTTCGGATCCATTTCACGCACACCCGCCGTCAGCAGGCGGTACGCCTTTGACTTTTTGGCGGCGAGTGAGGCGTCCTGACCACCAAAGTAGGTCGTGCGGAAGTCGTTGGCCACCTTCGTCAACGGATCGTTAGCGAGCGTGGCGGAATCAGGATTCTCAAGGAAGGCGGCAAAGCGCTTGGCGTCCATGAATATCGAAGTGGCCATGGCATTCTGCGCAAAGGCCTCAAGGGCGGCCTTGCTTCCGCCAAAAGACTGAAGAAACTTTGGCTGCTGTGCCGTCGGTATGTCGCTCATGTACATCGACCATAGGGCTAGCATCATGTCGCGGTCTGCACCCGCATGAAACTCCGCAAAGTTTTCTTTCGCCAATTCTTCGATCATGGGGCGTGCCTTGGCAAACCCCGCCTTGTCCTTGTATGCTCGCTCCAAACTGCGCACATTGCGGTAGGCAAAAAGGACTGATGAAGGTCCGCGAAGCACCGCTTCCATCAAAAACACATTGTTTTTAACGGTCGGATTCGTGGCGTCGTAGTACTCTGCCATCAGCTTCAGCGACTCGCCATACTTGGCTTGGCGCTCGGGCGAGGCGGCAATCCACGCTTCGAACTGCTTCTCGAGGTCACGCTTCTTGTCGTAGACCTTGTTGTTCTTGAGCTGCTCGGTCTGGCCGATGTAGTACTTCCAGTAGTTGGCGGTCGACGCGTAGTTCGAGGCCATCAAAATGTTGAGTGCGGGATCAGACTCCATGTACTTGCGCAGCACTGCGAGCTTTTGGTCGCGGATCTTAACCACAGTGGGGTTGTAGTGGTCAATCGCCTGCTGCACACCCCAGCTGCTCAGGTAGCGGTCGGTACGGCCTGGGTAGCCAAAAATCATCGTGAAGTCGCCGTCCTTCACCCCTTTGGTGCTCACGGGTAAGTGGTGCTTTGGAGTCAAGGGTACGTTCTCTGCACTGAAGTCGGCGGGCTTGCCGTCCTTGCCGGCGTACACGCGGAACATCGAGAAGTCACCCGTGTGGCGCGGCCACATCCAGTTGTCAGTGTCGCCACCAAACTTGCCGACACTACTTGGAGGTGTTCCGACCAAACGAACGTCATTAAACTTCTCGTAGACAAACAGGTAGAACTCGTTGCCGTGGTAGAACGTCTCTACCGAAGCCTCGTAGTGCGTGCCCTCGGTAGCCGCCTTCGCGAGCTCGGCGCCCTTCATTTGAATGGCTTTCGTGCGATCAGCCTCTGACATTTGGTCGTTCAGTGATGCATTCACGGCAGCGGTTACATCCTCAATGCGTACCAAAAAGTTGGCAAAGAGCCCGGGGTTCGGAAGCTCTTGGCTCCGCTCCATGGCCCAAAATCCGTCCTCGAGGTAGTTGTGCTCAACAGTAGAGTGCTTTTGGATGGCGTCGTACCCACAGTGGTGGTTGGTCAGCAGCAAACCTTGCGACGAAATGATTTCGCCGGTGCAAAATCCGCCGAACGACACAATGGCGTCCTTCAACGAACCGTGGTTGATGTCATAAAGGTCTTTGGCTGAAAGCTTTAGACCTTCTTTCTTCATTTGGGCGTAGTTCAGTTTCTGAATCAGCAACGGAATCCACATGCCTTCGTCAGCGCGAAGGCTCGTCGGCAGCGCGAGCGCCACCGCCAGTACAAGTGCAATGAATTTTTTCATAGGGCGTTAAAGTTACGCCCCGAGCGGCAATTAGCTCACCAGTGCGCCCGTCCGCACTTTGGCGGCAATGGCGTCCCACAGCTTGAGGCGGGCTTCAAGCGCTTCCACGCAAGCATCTTCGGCCTCGAGCCAGAGCTCGTCGTCCTCTTTGCAGAGGTTTTTCATCATCTGAATCGCCATCGGCCCGTGCTCGTCGCCGTCCAACTCAATGTGGCGGTCGAGGTAGTACACAAAGGCGCTCAACTCAGTCGGGTGCTCCGCGTACAGCTTCTTAATGAGTGCGGTAAACATATCCGGAATCAAATCCTCGCGTCCAAATGTGAAGGCTGCCGCAGTCTGGTGGAGCTTACCGCGCTTGAGAATTCGGTCCGTAGCCTTCAAAAAGTCCATGGTCGACTCGTCGATCTCAGCCAGGTTAAATCGAAGCATGTCCTTGGCCTTAAAGCCAGCCTGAAGCTTGCTCACAAAGCGCACAATGGTGCGGGTATCAGCCCCTGCCTGTCGCATCGCATCGAGGTAGAGCTCGTAGTGGCTCGCGGGGCGTCCGTTGACGTCCACGTCGGACTCCTCGGCCACCACGATTTCGTTGATCAGCCGGCGCGAAGCGCGGTCTTCGGTCGGAACCCACGCCTCATCCACACACGTGAGATCCCGCTGCAGCGCCTTGAGGAGTCGCATGAAATCCCATACCGCAAAGACGTGGTGCTCCATAAAGGTGCGCACCTCGTTCATGCTCTGCATCATCGGGTACAGCTCGTGGTTCAAAATCGCTTGGCGCAGGGGCTCAATGCGGCGCTGAAGGGAGAGGATTCTAAATTCCATTTCTTTTAGCTAGTCGTAACTCGTTTCTTGTTTCTAGTCCATTGTTCGGCTCGTCGGTCACTAGAAACTAGGAACCAGCAGCCTTGAAGATCGGTACGTAACTGCACGCCTCGCCGTACATGAGCTTGTCAACCACCTTAGTGAGGTGCTGTGCGGCCGCTGCGTAAGCGGTGTCGGGAACGGGGTGCGTCCCGCAGCCCTTGAGAAGGACTTTGGCGTTGCGGTAGGCCGACCAGTCATGGGTCGCGAGGGCCTGAGCGTAGTAGGCCGAGATCACTTCGGATGCGGTTCCGAAGCCCACAAATTCAGCGTGCGACGCTAGCGCGCTGGAAAGCATTGGCCCCAACCACTGCGGAACAATCACGTCCTGGGCACCCTCAAGACAGACCACGGCGCGGTCGTACGTATGCTTTTCTAAATTCCGCACGTATTCACGAACGAAGGCCTCGCGAACGATGCCTTCAGGCGCCAAGTCGGTCAACGAAAAATGTCGAACGCCCCCTTTGGGCCAAAAGTCCTCAAGGTCAAAGGTGACCAGTGCACTTTGGGCGACGCGGTTGGTGATGGGCGCTTCGTTCACAGCACAAAATTAGTTCTGAACCCAACGGTAGCGGCGGTATCCGAGGAGGTTGCCCTCGGTTTCGATGCGGTCGAGCACGGCTCCTTCTGAAGCAGGCGCCAACGGACCTTGAGCGGTTCGGGCGTGCAGCGCTTCGTACGCCGCGAAACTTATGCCGCGGCGGTTCACCAAAGCGCCTTCAAGGTCCAAACCGCGAAGTTGGGCGGTAAAATTGGCCCGAAGGACGCCACTAAACACTTTGGACTTAGATCCGGAACCGTAGCTCAAAAATCCGAGGCGCTTCCCACCGAGATCGCGGCGGTCAGCATAGCCGACCAAGGCGCTCACAAGCCCCATGAAGATGGATGCGGTGTACATGTTTCCGACGCGCATCGAGGCGGCTTCGCCTGGGCCAATTTTTTCGGCCACATAGGCCTTGTAGGCGGCGGACTTGCTCCACGCCTTGGCGAGGGCTTTACGGCCTCCGGCCTCGGCCTCGGTCACGCCAGCTTCAGATTCTACCTGGGCCAGAAGCCCTTGCTCCGCATAGAGGTCGAGGGCGATATCGGGCCACATGCGGCGACCCTGAAAGGCGTAGGGCAGGTGAAAGCACATGCCAAACCAATCGTTCATGGCGCGAAGGCCGGCCTCGGCCTCGTATCGGCCTAATGCCTCGCGCACACGGGCCACATAGCAGTCATTTGAGTAGGGTCCGTCAAAGACCGGGAACTCCAAAAATTGCTCAATGACCGAATCGGGAGTGGCCCAAAACGGGTGGTCAGCGGCTGTTTCAAGCGTTCCGCCCACTGCTGCGGCGAGCTCGCCTTTGTCAAAGCTGCGGCGCGGCTTAAAAAAGTCTGAGGCGCTCTCGACGCTCACGCCCACCGCATCGTCGAGCACGAGAATGCGCGGATCTTCGGCCACAAGTAGTGCCACGGCTCCGGCGCCCTGGGTGTACTCGCCCGGGCTGTGCGGAGCGTACTTGGCCACGTCGGCGGCAATCACCAGCGCCTTTCGGCCACGGCCGGCGCGCACCCAGTCGGCGGAATTCAGCAGCGCATCCACTCCTCCGGCGCACGCGAACGTCATGTCGAGGGCGTCGCAGTGGGCCAGTGAGCGCGGACCAAACTCAGCGGCAAAGCGCTCCTCGAGCAGTCCGTGCACGTAGGTGGCAGAAGGTTTGGCGGCGTCGACGGCACTCTCGGTTCCGAGGTAAATGCGGCCAATCTCGTGGGGCTTGATGCCCTGCTGCGAAATCAGGTTCCACGCGGCCTGCGCAGCCAAAGTGACACAGTCTTCGTCGGTGTCGGGCACGGCCATGGCCTCGAGGCCCAGACCAAAGCGAAGTTTTTCGTACTCCATTCCGCGGCCCTCGGCGAAGGCCTGCATCGGTAGCACCAAGCGCGGCAGGGCGAATCCCAGCGCGTCGATGCCTACGGAATTACTCATAGCATTCCTAATTCTAGCTTGGCCTCGTCGCTCATCATGTCGCGAGTCCAGGGGGGATCAAACGTGATTTCTACTTCCACTTGGCGGGCGGCCGGAAGCGTTCCCACCTTCTCTTTCACCTCCTCAGGTAGCGATTCCGCCACCGGACAGTTCGGAGAAGTCAAGGTCATGAGTACGTGAATATCACCCTCGTCGCTGACCTGCACGTCGTAGATCAGTCCGAGTTCATAAATGTCCACAGGGATTTCAGGATCGTAGATCGTGCGCAGCACGTCCACCGCCTGTTCTCCAATAGATTGCATCTCTGCGTCGCTCAGCATCATACTTAATTTACCGCTTGGAATGCAACGCCGTACAGGCGCATTTGTTTCATCATGCTTTGCAAGCCATTGGCTCGCGTAGGGCTCAGGTGCTCGGTGAGCCCAATCGCCGTTAAAAATTCGAAGTCGGCCTTAGCCAACACCTCGGGCTCGAGTCCGTTGCACACCCGAAGCAGCAGCGCCACCAGTCCGCGAGTTATAATTGCGTCGGAATCCGCGGTAAAGTAGACCAATCCATCGCGCTTTTCAGCCGTAATCCAGACCTTGGACTGGCATCCGCGAATGAGGTTGTCGTCGGTCTTGATAGCCGCGTCGGCGGCTGGAAGCGATTTGCCCTGAGCGATAATGTGCTCGTAGCGGTCCATCCACTCGTCAAAGAATTCGAACTCGTCGACGACTTCGGCCTCGCGGGCCTTGAGGGTTTCGAGGGTGCTCATAATCTCGTGCGGAATTTCAACGTTTTAGCGAAGCATGCGCAGGGCGCGTTCAACCCCGTCAGCCAGGCGGTCCACGTCTTCACGCGACGAATACGCGGCGAAGCTGGCGCGCACGGTTCCCGGGATGTTGTAGTAGTCCATGATGGGCTGCGCGCAGTGCTGGCCGGTGCGCACGGCGATCCCCTGCTGGTCGAGCAGCGTGCCCAAATCGTAGGGGTGCAGGTCGGCAAACCCGAAGCTGAGCACGGCGGACTTCTCGGGCGCGGTTCCGAACAGCACCAGCCCGTCGATGGCGGTGAGGCGCTCGGTTCCGTAGGTCATCAGGTCGGACTCGTGGGCCATTAGGGAGTCCATTCCGATGGCATTCATCCAGTCAAGCGCGGCGCCCCAGCCGACCACGGCCTCGATGTTGGGGGTTCCGGCCTCAAACTTGAACGGCAGCCCCGCGTAGGTGCTCTGCGCCATGGTTACGGTCGAAATCATCTCGCCTCCACCCTGGTACGGAGGCAGCTTTTCGAGCCACTCGGTGCGTCCGTAAAGCATGCCGGTGCCCGTCGGGCCGTACATTTTATGGGCGGAACCCGCATAAAAATCCACCCCCATCGCCTGCACATCCACGGGGCGGTGGGGCAGTCCTTGGGCGCCGTCGACGACCACGCATGCCCCGACGGCGTGCGCCCATTCGGTCAACTTCACAACGGGGTTTACGGTTCCGAGCGCATTGGATATATGGTTGAACGCCAGCAACTTCGTCTTGGGGTTAATCAAGCGCTGGGCCTCGTCAAGATCCAGGCTTCCGTCGGCCAAAATCGGAATGTAGCGCAGCGTCGCCCCCGTGTGCTGGGCCAGCATCTGCCACGGAACCAAGTTGCTGTGGTGCTCCAATTGACTTACCACAACCTCGTCGCCCGGCGACAGCAGGCTGCGGAACCCGTGCGCCACCAAATTGATCGAACCCGTCGTGCCCGTCGTGTAGATGATTTCGTGCTCAAACTCGGCGTTCACCAAGCGCTGCAGCTTGCCGCGCGTCGCCTCAAAGGCATCCGTCGCACGCTGGCTCAGCGTATGCACCCCGCGATGGACATTGCTGTTGATGCGCCCGTAGTAGTGCACGATCGCATCGATCACCGCCTGCGGCTTCTGCGTCGTAGCCGCATTATCCAAATACACCAGCGGCTTGCCGTGCACCTCTTGGTCGAGGATGGGAAATTCCTTGCGGAGCGCAGCAAAATCAATCATGGTACAAAGGTCGGGAATAAATGCGGAACCTTAGGTTTAACCGCGGGGATGGCGCTTGGTTCGGGGCGGCTGGTAGCCAGTTACTAGCTGCTCGTTGCTGGGGGCTAGTTGCTGGGGGCTAGTTGCCGGAGGCTGGTTGCTGGCGGCTGGTTGCTGGTTGCTAGAGGCTGGTTGCCGGGGGCTGGTTGCTGGGGGCTGGTTGCTGGGCGAGAGAAACAAGAAACCATTAGCTAGGAGCCAATAGCTAGAAACTGAAAGCTAGTAGCCAGCAGCTAGTAGCACACAGCTGTTGGCTTTCGTTTGCACACGATTAGGCCTCGTCGGGTCGTGGCAGCTTTGGCCCATGAAGCAGACAGTCCTACTCCCCGCATGGCCCCTTATGGCCACCCTACTCTCTTATTCGGCGATGGCCCAGACCAGTTTCTGGACCGCGACCGAAACCACCTTTCGCGGCAGCCGCCTCAGCGACATTGCCGATACCGCCTACCTCTTGCCGTGGGACCTTGAGGCGCTTCGCATGCGCGAAACCCATCACGCCCGCCAGTGGTGGACTGACGACGAGGGTCGCTCGGTCACTGTGGCTCAGGAGTTAAAGGGGGATCGGGACCCATGGATGGGTCCCGCCCCGGCTGCGCCGACGCAGCCGGGGGAGGCGCCCCTGCGGGCGGCGGTGCCGCCCGCAGGGATTCCGCTCGACCAACCGCTCGAACTCGGCCACGGATGGACCCTCACCTGGAGCGCCTCCATCCCCCAGCAGACCTACGCCAAGGGCGACAGCAGCATCGCACTGACGTGGGCGACGGCGGGCAACCAATGGTCGGTGGTAGCTGAGGAACGAAGTTTTCCGCGGCAAACCCTCAACGGGCTGTGCATGCACGACTGGTCGTTCACTGAACGCAGTCCGCTGGTGGGCTACGGCCCCAAGGGAGCTGAGTCACGCCCCACACTCTCCGTGCAACCGAACCCAAGAGGACGCCAAGAACTCGTGCTCGAACTCGTCGGACACGACGGGATCTGGCCCTCGGCCGTGCGCTGCGTCGACGCCCAAGGACGTCTGACCGAATCCCAGCCGCCCCAGGGAGCCTTGCCGCTTCGGTGGAATCCCGTTGGCCTCAACTATGGCCGATATATTATTCAAATTCAGATAGGTAATCAAACCTACTCGGTAGCTTTTATTCAACACTAACACCCCTTTACCATGCCTAGTTCTAGCCATCGCGCCGACTCTCCGGCGCCCATCGCCCTCGTGGTAGGGCTCATCCTCAGTCTCACGCTGCTGCTGTCGTGGTCCGCGGCCGCGCAGCCCTGCAGCAATCCCGCCTCGCTTCCGGCCATTGAAGCGGCTCCGGCGGTCCGCGCGGACTTTGTTCCGCCCACCGGATCGCTTCGGTGGTCCAACAAAACGGCCACAAACGGAGACCGCATCGTGCACTTCATTCACGGGCTCGGCGGCAATGCCGACAGCTGGAACCTCGTGGCTGCCCGAACCGCCGCCATAGGGACCCCCGGCTACCCCGCCCGCGAAGT
>CAIJMB010000130.1 GCA_903821715.1 uncultured Flavobacteriales bacterium | reverse complement strand
TTCGTGGCCCGTGATGCGGTGAAACGTCTCAGCGATGTCGCGGGTGATTTCGAGGTGCTGGCGCTGGTCCTTGCCCACCGGAACCAGGTGCGCATCGTACAGCACGATATCCGAGGCCATCAGGACCGGATAATCAAAGAGTCCGGCGTTAACGTCGCTGAGGCGGTCTGACTTGTCCTTGAAGCTGTGCGCATTGGCCAGCATCGGGTAGGGCGTAAAGCAGTTGAGGTACCACGTGAGCTCCGTGCACTCGGGCAAATCGCTTTGCGCATAAAAGACGGTGCGCTGCGGATCCAGTCCGCAAGCAAGCCAGGCAGCGGCGGTCGCGAGAAGGTTCGCCTTGCGCGCCTCAGGGTCCTTGACCGTGGTCAGTGAGTGAAGGTCCGCAATAAATAAGTAGGACTCGTTGGACGGATCCTTGGCCAATTCAATGGCGGGAAGGATGGCGCCCAGCACGTTTCCGAGGTGCTGGCGTCCGCTGCTTTGGATTCCGGTGAGGATGCGTGCCATACTGCGAAGTTAACCCCGACAGCAGTAGCGCCTCAAGGCGTCAAAAAGCGTATTTATTGTCATAAGTACATTTTATATGCCCATCTCTATACTCAGGCCCTATCAGCCTAGAAATTCACCCTTAACTATAAATTTTTCGCTCTATATCAATTGATTAAAACTTTTTATCCAAAAAAATAATTTCACGATTTTATGGTGGTGTGGAATTTTTTTCTACTTTTCCTAAACAAAGCATTCAAATAAATGTTAACCTAACACAAAATCCACCTAAAACTTGATTTATGCAATTTCTCGAAGTACTCACTATTGATCCGGCCGATCCCGTAAGCTTTACGTTCTTTACGGGCTACATGGCCATGTTCGCTGCCTCTGTATTCTTTTTTATGGAGCGCAGCCGTGTCGCTGACGAGTGGAAGCTCTCGCTGTTGGTTTCTGGTTTGATTACCGGTATCGCAGCTGTGCACTACTACTACATGCGCGACTTTTACCAAGCGACGGGCACCAACCCAATCGCGCTTCGCTACATTGACTGGACCCTGACGGTTCCATTGATGTGTGTGGAGTTTTACTTGATCACTAAAAAGGCCGGCGGAACCAGTGGTTTGCTATGGCGCTTGATCCTTGCTTCGGTTGCGATGCTGCTTCTCGGCTACATCGGTGAGGCCTTCTACGCGGACGAAACCCAATCATGGGTATGGGGTGCGCTTTCAGGTCTTGCATACTTCTACATTGTATGGCTGGTTTGGAAAGGCGAGGTTGCAACCTTGGCCGCCAATGCAGGTGGCAAAGTTCAGACTGCCGTTAAGGCACTGGGCTGGTTCGTACTCGTAGGCTGGGCAATCTACCCAATCGGGTACATCGCTGGCACCGAGGGCGGACTCTTCGGCGTGAAAGTGCTCGAAGGCCTGTCAATGGACCTGGTGTACAACATCGGCGACGCCATCAACAAGATTGGCTTCGGTTTGGTAATCTACGCTTTGGCCCAAAAGGACTAAGTCTAACCTCGGATTTTGTGCGCGGAGCCGCCCCCTCGGGGCGGCTCTTTGCATTTAACCCCTCGCCAAGCGGTCGCGCAGGACTTCGGCGGTGCGCCAGATTCCGTGCGGAACCGCAAACAGCGACAGCGAAATAAACGCGGTCCGAATAAGGCGGTCGTCCAGAGCGCTTCCGCCCGTGGCCCAAAAGACTCCGGCCGCGACGACAAACGTGAATGCGGTGGCTCCCCACACTTTGATGCGGTGCGCCTTGAGCACAGGCCAAATCTTGCGAGCGCTGTGCAGCGAATGGCCCCCCACGAAGTAGGCCACGAAGGCCGTCAACGGCTGCAGTAGGCGAAATACCGCAACGAGCACCAAGATTTGGGCAAAGACGTAGACCACCCGACGCCACTGGGTGGCCCGAATAGCGTAGTGCCCAAACAGCGTGAAGGTCAAAAAAATCCAAAGTGTCTGGGCTCCGGCTAGTCCTAGAGACCAGGTAGGGCCGGCCCACGAGGATTCCGCCAAAAGACCAAATAGCCGCAAGACCTCGGCTTCGTGAAAGATGCTGGGGGCGAGCACGACGAGTATTCCGCGGACGAGTGTTTCGTGCACAAAGAGGGCGGTTCCGGATTCAGCGGCAGCGTCTTCTGAGCCAAAATGCAGCATGCTCAAGACTAAAAAGACGCCCAGCGCCCAAGCTGGGGCCCACCACCAGAGTGCTCCGAGAAGCAGGATTCCCACGCCGTAGTACAGAAGGGCGGGTCGTGAAATGCTTCCGCGTTCGGTGAGCAAATCGGTGGCGCCGTGGGGCATTCCCGTGGCGATTCCGAGGGCCAAAATCAGTGCATGCGCACTAGGGGGCAAGGCATAGAGTGCCGCGGCAAGCAGCGAAACCAGGGCCAGTTCCGTCACGGAACCAGCCTGAAGTCCAAGCGCAGCGGGAAGGTGATTCCGAGTCCGGGTTCAATCACCTGAAGTTCAGAGTGCCACAGCTGAAGCGTTTCGGCGTCCCAGTCCACCTTAAAAACAAGCGTATCGGGATAGTCGTAGAACCAAATTTCGCGCTCTACAGGCTTGTACCAGTACATTCCAACGCGTTGCTTGGTGTAGGTGTACGGAGCCACGCCCGGCACGAGGTCAGCCGTAAACTGAAGCGAATAGTCCACCAAATCCGAGTCGTTGCGGGTAAAGAAGTCAAAGCGACCCGATACCTCGCGCGCCTTGTTGTGCACCCGAACCGGAACCGTCGTGTCGCCAATGGTCATAGGCAAATCGGCCGTGTAGGTCACCGAATCCAGGGTCCAGCCAGACGTCAAGCGCGGCAAAAAGGGTCCGGTCGCCTCAGGTGGCAGGCCACCGTGGGTATCGGGATCCGTACATCCCAGCACCAGCGCAAGCGCCAGAAACCAGAGACCAGTTGCTCTATGCATTGATGTCGATAAAGCGCTCCACGTCTTTGACTTTGCCAAAGACCACGAGTTCGTCAATCTCTTCAATCACCATATCCTCTTGCGGAACTCCTTTGATGTGGGCCACTTCATCGTCGCCACCTTTCTGAATCACGGTCACCAAGTTGAGCCGGTACTTCTCGAGCAATCCGATGTCTTTAAGGGTGCGTCCGATGACACTACGTGGGGCGGTGATCTCAACGATTTCGTAGTTGTCGGGGAGGGTTACGCACATCATCATCCCGGGGTTGATGAGGCGCTCGGCGACGTTTTTACCTACTTCTTCTTCAGGCGAAAGAATTTCTTTGACGCCCATTTTTTCGAGGATTCTGCGCTGGGTTTCACCTTGGGCGCGCGCAATAATGCGCTCTACGCCAAGCTCCATGAGCTTTACCGTGGTGAGCAGCATGCCCTCGAAATTTTGCCCGATTGACACCACCACCGCATCCATCTCGAGGATGTTTTGGGCCTTGAGGGCGCGCGAATCCGTCGAATCCATTACGACCGCATAGGCGACCTGATCTTTGATGCTTTCGACCTTATCGTCGTCGATGTCAATTGCGATTACCTCGGCACCCTTCTCAGAAAGCTTTCGGCAAATGGCGGAACCAAATTGGCCCAACCCGATTACGGCAAATTTGTCCGCCATGATGTTGAATATCTTACTACGAAAGTACGGAAAGTGCCTGATCTAAGTCGGCCGTGAGGTCGCGCACGTCTTCGAGGCCCACGCTTAGGCGGATGAGTCCGTCGGTCACCCCCGTCTTTTCGCGTTCGGCCTTCGGGATGCTCGCGTGCGTCATGGTTGCCGGGTGGCCCGCCAACGACTCTACGCCGCCAAGGGATTCCGCTAGGGTAAACACCTTGAGGGCCGAAACGACCGCGCTCGCCTTTGCCAAGTCATC
>CAIJMB010000129.1 GCA_903821715.1 uncultured Flavobacteriales bacterium | reverse complement strand
GAACTGAACGAAGTGGGTCTTAGCTGGAAAGCGTTTGAAACGCTTCACGCACCCCGAATCCACGACGCGGTGGTCGCCTACGGCCTGAAGCTCAACGAAGAGCACCAGCTTGCCAACGGAACCATTCTGGTCGTCGGTTCGGTGGACGAGGTCCATGTACATCCTTCGGCCACGGTGCACCCTAGAGGCCATGTGCAGCATCCAGACGACCTGCTTTTAGCCCAGGGACTCGACACCTACCACCACAGTAGTGCGCTTGTCGCGCTGAGCTACGCCCAGCCCGAAACCCATCCTGAGCAGCTTTAACCCCGTGCGCGGCGTAGCCAAATCCAATCTGCCCCAAAAGGACTGCGCACACTGCGGCCGGCCCTTTACGTGGCGCAAAAAATGGGAACGCGACTGGGACCAGGTTAAGTTTTGCTCGGACCGCTGCCGCGCTGAATCCAAGAAAAAGCCACTCGAATGATTCTTCGGCTCATCCTTGGTGACCAACTCAATCCGCTGCATTCCTGGTTTCGCGAGGTGCGCGAAGACGTGGTGTATGCCCTTTTTGAGTCGGGTGAAGAGCTCCGCTACGCTCCACACCACCGCCAAAAAATGCTGGCATTTTTGCACGGAATCCAGCAATTTGCCCATCACCTTCGCCAGTCCGGGCACCGGGTAGAATACTGGACACTCGACGATCCGCGGCAACAAGGAAGCCTTCGCGCCAACCTTGAGGCCCTCAAGCACGAACTGTCCAGCGGTACTGACCTCGAGATTGAGTACCAGGAGCCCGACGAATACCGGGTCGATCAAGCGCTTCAGGGTATCGGAACCTGCGTCCCCAGCGAGCACTTTCTCACCGAACGCGGCACGCTGGCCACCCACTTTGCCGGCAAAAAGACCTACCTCATGGAGTCGTTCTACCGGGCGATGCGCGTGCGCCATGGCGTATTGCTCGATGCCTCTGGGCAGCCTGAGGGCGGAACCTGGAACTTCGATTCGGACAACCGCGCGTCCTGGGACCCGAAGCAGCACGTTCCCGCCGAATGGCGCGCTCACCATGACGTCCGCGAGATCGACGCTCGATTGGATCGCCACGAAATCCCGCGCTGGGGTGATGCTCTGGCGGATGACTTCCCGTGGCCCTGCGACCGCAGTGAATCCTTGGCGCTTCTCAACCACTTCATTCAGTTCGGGCTCCCCTTGTTTGGCCGCTACCAAGATGCGCTCGCCGAGGGCCAGGATTTTTTGTTTCACAGCCGAATCTCGTTTGCACTGAATACTAAAATGCTTCATCCACGTGAAGTGATTGAAGCGGCTGAAACGGCCTGGCGGCACGACCCCGAGACCTACCCACTTCCGGCCGTTGAGGGATTTATCCGCCAAATTCTCGGCTGGCGCGAATACGTTCGCGGAATTTACTGGGCCCAAATGCCCGAGTACGCCGAACTGAACTACTTCAACCACCAGCGACCCCTGCCCGACTGGATGTACACGGGCAAGACCCAGATGCGCTGCATGCAGGTCGCGGTGGGCCAAAGCCTTCGCGCCGCCTATGCACACCACATCCAGCGACTGATGGTGGTGGGCAACTTCGCGCTCTTGGCCGGATTCGACCCGCGCGAGCTGGACGCCTGGTACCTCGGAATCTACATTGACGCCCTCGAATGGGTCGAAATGCCCAACACTCGGGGCATGAGCCAGTACGCCGACGGCGGAATCGTCGGAACCAACCCCTACGTCAGCAGCGGTGCCTACATTCACAAGCAGGGCAACCACTGCGCCAACTGCGCCTACTCGGTCACTGAAAAAGTGGGGGCACGTGCATGCCCCTTCAACGCACTGTACTGGCACTTTTATGCGCGGAACCGCCCCCTTCTCGAGCGCAACCCCCGTGTGGGAATGGTCTACCGAACCTGGGACAAAATGAAGCCCGACCACCGAGAAGCGTTACTTGAACATGCCGAGTTCAATTTATTGAATATAAATAAATTATGATCATTTGGTGGGTTCGCCACGACCAGCGACTGAGCGACAACTTCTGCTGGGATTCTGCCCGCGAACTCGCGAACAATTCAGGCCAAGAGTTGCGCGCAGTGTACGCATGGAACCACCTTGATCAAGCAAAGGGTCTCGGAGGAATTCCGCGAATGAGCCCACGGCGTGCCGAATGGATTCGCGAAGGACTCAGTGCCCTTGGCCACGAGTTAGAAGCCCACGGAGTAGCGCTACAGCAAGCGCAAGGAAGCATTACCGACTGGTTGCGTGCCAACCGGCCGCACACGCTGCTGTTCAGCCGTGCCGTGGCCACCGAAGAACGACAGCAGGAATCCGAAGTAAATGCGCTCGGAATTCCAACGCGGGCCTTTTGGACCCACACCCTACTCACCCCTGGCGAAGTCCCCGGCGGCTTGGACCGGCTGCCCGAAACCTTTACTCCCTTTCGGCACCGTGTCGAACGCGAAGCACTGTCGTTTGACCTCGACCTTCCACAGACTGTGTCGAACGATCACAGCCCCACTTCGTCGAGCGAAGCCTTCCCTTTTCACGCCGGTGAAGCATCTGCACTCGCTCGGCTCGAAGCCTACGCACGCAATCCAAACGGAGCCGCCGCGTACAAGACTCGGCGCAATGGGCTTCTTGGAACCGAG
>CAIJMB010000128.1 GCA_903821715.1 uncultured Flavobacteriales bacterium | reverse complement strand
CCCAAATTGTAGGCCGCGTGGAGGCTTCAGCAACCCCCGAGGTCGAGGTGCACGCGCCCGACGGAATTCACACCTACCGCCGCGCATGAACCTTGTAGAGAAACTCCAAGCCATTTGGATTCGGCACCAAGATGTGCACGACCAGCTCATGACTCCGGAGTTGGCGGCGGATCCTGCGCGATTTGTGCGCCTCAACCGGGAGTACAAAGAGCTCGACGAACTCGTTCAAGCGCGTGCGCGCTACCTCGAGGCGCTCGCCAACCGTGACGAGGCCCAGCACATGCTCGAATCCGAAAAGGATCCCGAAATGCGCGAGATGGCCCAAGACGAATTTGATACGGCCCGCCAACGCATTGCGGCACTTGAGACGGAGATCAAAGAACTGCTGATTCCCAAGGATCCTGAGGACGCTAAGGATGCCGTTCTTGAAGTCCGCGCCGGAACCGGTGGGGACGAAGCCGGGCTCTTCGCAGGCGAGCTACTTCGTGCCTACTTGCGCTTCGCCGAAGAAAAGGGCTGGAATACCGAAATGCTTAGCCTCACTGAAGGTTCCGTGGGTGGAATCAAAGAAGCGAGCGTCCAAATCCGCGGCGAGCAGGTATACGGAATCCTCAAGTTTGAGAGCGGAGTGCACCGCGTGCAGCGGGTTCCGGCCACCGAAAGCCAAGGCCGCGTGCACACTTCGGCGGCGACAGTGGCGGTGCTGCCCGAGGCTGACGAACTGGACGTGCAGATCCGTGACGTGGACATTCGCAAGGACACCTTTCGCTCAAGTGGGGCAGGAGGGCAGCACGTCAACAAAACGGAATCGGGCGTTCGCCTTACGCACTTTCCGACCGGAATTGTGGTGGAATGCCAAGACGGACGTTCGCAGCACCAGAACTACGACCGGGCCCTCACCGTGCTTCGTGCACGAATTTGGGACAAGGCCCGCGCAGAGCGCGACGCCGCAGTAGCTGAGCACCGCAAGTCGCTGGTAAGTACTGGAGACCGCAGTGCGAAGATCCGCACCTACAACTTTCCGCAGAGCCGGGTGACGGACCACCGTATCGGGCTCACCGTGTACAACCTGCCCGACGTGATGAACGGCGACCTCAAGACCCTCATCGAGGGCCTGCGCGTTGCCGACCACGCCGAGCGCCTCAAGCAAGGAGCCGACGAATGAACTACACCACGCTCTCCCAGCGCATAGAAACTGCAGGCCACGGGCTCTGCGTAGGCCTCGACCCTGATCCGGCCAAGCTGCCGGCTGGAACCGATTTGGCATCGTTCTGCATCGGAATCATTGATGCCACTGTCCATGTAGCCATTGCCTACAAGCCCAACTTTGCCTTTTTTGAGGCCCTGGGCCGCCCGGGTTGGGACGCCCTCGACGCCGTGACTTCACACCTTCGGACGCTCTCACAAAAGCCCCTGCTCATCGCTGACGCCAAGCGCGGAGACATTGGCAATACCGCCAGCCGCTACGCCCAAGGAATCCTTCAGGTCATGGGGTACGATGCGATTACCGTAGCTCCGTATATGGGGCGCGACAGCGTAGAACCATTTCTGCGCGACGGAAAGTGGGTAGTTGGCCTCGGTCTTACCAGCAATCCTGGAGCCGACGATTTGCAGCAGCTCGCGCTCCTCGATGGACGCCGCGTATACGAGGCGGTTGCGGATGCCTACCTCCAATGGGGTTCACCCGAAAACCTAATGGTCGTTGCGGGCGCTACGCGACCTGAGGCACTTGGGGCACTGCGCGACCGAATGCCTGATACCTTTTTCTTGGTTCCGGGGGTTGGAGCCCAGGGCGGCAGCGCCGCCGAAGTCGTGCGCCACGGTTCCTTTCGAGGCAAGCCCGGCATGGGACTGCTGATCAACGCCTCGCGGAGCATTATGTATGCGTCATCCGGCAGAGACTGGCAAGCCGCCGCCGCCACTGCAGCAGAAGACCTCGCCCGCGAAATCCAAACAGCCTACCGTGGTTAAGCAAGGGCCTCTGCGCATCCTCGTCACCGGGGCCAACGGCCTCCTCGGACAGTCCTTGCTGTACTTGGCCCAGGGCCGGCACGAGTTGCTCGCTACTGGTCGCGGTCCCGCTCGAGGCAACCACTTCGGATTCCCTTACGCGGAACTCGACACCACCCGCCCCGAAGACTTCGAACGCGTCCTTACTGACTATAAGCCTGATGTCGTGATTCATTCCGCAGCCATGACCCAAGTGGACGACTGCGAAAAGGAGCCTGACACCTGCCACCTGCTCAACGTTGACTCCACGCGCTACTGTGCCGAAGCTTGCGCGCGCCACGGGGTGCACCTTATCTTTATTAGCACCGACTTCATTTTTGATGGCAAACATGGACCGTATACCGAAGAGGCGCTACCTGCGCCGCTGAGTGTCTACGGCTGGTCTAAGCTGCACGCCGAAGAAGCGGTAAAGGCTAGTGGCGCCCGCTATACCATTGCCCGAACGGTGCTCGTGATTGGCTATGTTCCGGGACTTAGTCGCTCCAATATCATTTTATGGGCTCGCGGGGCCCTGCAGCGCGGAGAGCGGATCCGCGTCGTAGACGACCAAGTGCGCAGCCCAACATGGAGCGTAGACCTCGCTGAGGGCTGCCTGCGCATTGCCGAACTCGGTGCCACCGGCGTCTACCACCTGAGCGGTCCCGATACGATGAGCATCCTTGAACTCGTTCAGCAAGTGGCAGAGCACGCGCAACTTGACGCAGGGCTCATAGACGTAGTGAGTAGCGAATCATTAGGTCAGCCGGCGAAGCGTCCGCCCGTGACAGGATTCGACATCAGCAAAGCGCGAAAAGAATTGGGCTTCAATCCACATTCATTCCGCGAGGTCTTGGATGAGATACCTATATTTGGCAATCTTAGCTAAGCCTATCACCTATGAGTAGTAACACACAGTCCTGGGGTTCCCGGGTTGGACTCGTCCTTGCCATGGCAGGTAATGCCGTTGGTTTGGGCAATTTCTTGCGATTCCCTGTTCAGGCCGTTCAAAATGGCGGTGGGGCATTTATGATTCCCTACCTCGTATCGTTTCTCGTTTTAGGTATTCCACTTCTGTGGATTGAATGGGCCTCAGGTCGATTCGGCGGAACTAAGGGTGATCACAGTGCGCCGTTCATTATGAATTCAATGGGCAAACGGTCGTATTGGAAGTACTTAGGTGTTTTTGGAATTTTCACCAACATTGCGGTCGCTGCATACTACACCTACATCGAATCGTGGACGTTCTCATATGTGTTTCACTCTGTCGCGCAAACATTTACGGGAATGAGTCAAACTGAAGTAGCTCAGTTTTTCTCGAGTTATGTCGATATCAGTCAAAGCACTACTGGTTTGCCTTACGAAGCAATTTGGTTCTACATCTTGGTCTTGTGGCTGAATACCTGGATTTTGAGCAAAGGTCTAGAAGGAGGTATTGAGAAAGTGGCAAAAATCGGCATGCCGTTGCTCATCATTTTTGGCGCCTTTTTGGCCGTGCGTGCCTTCATGCTCGGCGATTCCGGAGCATCTCCTGGATGTGTTGAATGTGATGCGATGCTTGGATTCAACTTTTTGTGGAATCCTCAATTCGACTCTTTGAGTAATCCCAACGTCTGGCTTGCGGCTGCGGGTCAAATTTTCTTTACCCTTTCAGTGGGTATGGGCACCATTCATTGCTACGCCGCATATGTCAAGTCAAAGGATGATATCGCATTGAATTCCATGGCTGCTGGCTGGATGAACGGATTTGTTGAAATTGTACTTGGTGGCAGTATCGTTATTCCAATTGCAGTGGGGTACCTCGGGTTGGACTGGGTTAAAGAGAATGCCGGATTTGCGATGGCGTTTCAAACGATGCCATTTCTCTTTACTAAGTGGGGAGCTGTCTTGGGTAGCGTAGCCGGCGTAATGTGGTTCGGGTTGCTCTTTTTTGCCGGAATCACTAGTTCTTTGGCAATGGGTTCTCCGTGGGTAGCGTTCATGCAAGACGAGTTTAAGTTTAGTCTGAAAAAGTCGGCTTGGACATTTGGACTAGTGACCCTTGCAGCGGGATTGCCCACTGTCTTTTTCTACCAAGAGGGTGTATTTGATCAATATGATTACTGGGCGGGCACTGTGGGACTCGTCTTCTTTGCGTTGGTAGAAGCCATTCTTTTTGCTTGGATATGGGGTATTGACAAGGGTTGGGAAGAAATCAATCGCGGGGCGGACATCGTGCTCCCTAAGTTTTATAAGCCCATTTTGAAGTATGTGACGCCATCTATTTTACTTGTAATCTTCACCATGAGCCTTGTGACGCCCAAAGGGAACGATTGGAAGTCGGCCTTCACCAACGGATGGGAGTTTGATTCGTCAAGTATTATTGGTCAGATTCAAAATGTGGATATCACGTACAATCGCGAAGCCATTGCTGACGTGTTTGTAGCTGAAGTGGACGGCGTAGCAGACGTACAGTCCACCGAAGATGAAACAAAAATCCGCGTGGTTCATCCCACTGGAGAAGCAACTGTATACGCATGGGACGCTGAAGATGCACAACCCGTAGTTTCAACTGGTCAAACGATTCGAGCAGGAGATCAGATTGCCACGGGCTCATTTGTGAATCCTATTTTTTACAAGCATTTGGCCCGAGGAATCCTCGTGGTGTTGTTTGCCTTCATTTCGGGTATGGTTTATGTGGCCTACCGCCGTAGAATTTTAGCACAGAACTAATATGACCACTACCGCTTGGGCCATGATGCTGGTCACCGACATCCTTGTCACGGTGATTACCGTGTACTTTTTTGTAAAAGTGCTTCGCACTCCTTCTAAAGAAGAGCCGGATTCCTTCTCACATAACGATTCGGAGTAATGCGAGGCCAACCCAAACCTTGGGTTGCAGACATCGTATGGGCGGGGTTGTTCCTCGCCCTTTTCATTTATTATAGGTGGCACGCGAATCAAACGGTACCGGACCCAGTTTGGGCGTCTTTTCCTGAAGTACCCCGTGCCGAGTTCAATGAACCTCAATGGCCCCGTGAACAGAAATGGGAACGTCGGCCTTTTGAATCCCGTCGGATTGATCGCGCCCGGGCCGTGGTTGCGTCAGATACGGTGACTGGTCAATGGCTGCAAGCTCAAGGTTGGCCCCAATGGAAGGCCGATGGCTTTATTCGGGATCGCGCTCGCTGGGGTGGAGTCGATTCTGCGCTCTGCCTCCGCTGGGATTCGCGTTCAGAATTTGATTGGATTCTTCATCCGCCGAGCCCCATCGACCTCAACACGATTACTGAGGATGCGCTTTATGCCCATCCATTGTGGCGAGCGCCCCAGGCCAGGGCGGTACACCGGTTCCGCAGCAGAGTTCGCCCGTTGCGCAATTGGGACGAAGTCTTCGCATTAGTCCCATTTGACTCAATTCAAAAGGCTCGGATGACTACATACTTCTATGTGGGTAAATAGTCATACATTTGCAGCCCAAAGAGAGGAGGTGTCCCCATTATGCTAGTAGTACAAGTTAAAGAAGGTGAAGGAATTGAGCGCGCGCTAAAGCGCTACAAGCGCAAATTCGACAAAACCGGCACGATGCGCCAACTGCGCAGCCGTCAGCAATTCACCAAATCTTCGGTGAATCGCCGTAAAGAAATCATCAAGGCTTCTTATGTTCAGGGTCTTCGTTTGAAAGACGCCGAATAAGCTGGTCCTTGACCTAATTTAAGCCTCGAGTTCCCTCGGGGCTTTTTTTATGCTCGATTCATTCACGAACTACCTCCGCTGGGAACGTCGCCGTTCCGAAGCCACCGTAACGGCCTATGCTTCAGACGTGGCCCAATGGTTGCTCTTTGCGGAGCATGCCTTGGGCATGCCTGACGCAGAGGGCGCGACCCGGTCCCACGTCCGCTCTTGGGTTTCTGAACTTGTGCAGACCGGTTCAAATGCCCGGTCGGTCAATCGCAAACTCAGTGCGCTGCGCACCTTTTACCACTGGCGCACCGCTTCGGATCCGAGTATTTCGAACCCTGCGCAGGGGGTTCCCTTGCTGCGAACGCCCAGTAGGATTGTTCGCTCCCTCTCTGCGCCTGAAATAGAGGCGTTACTGGACCCAAGTTCATTTGACGACGATGCGTTGGGGCGCCGTGATCAGTTTTTATTGCTGACCTTATATGCTACCGGTTTGCGTCGTTCGGAATTGCTTCATCTCACCTATAATCAGGTGCACGGAACCACGCTCCGCGTCGTGGGCAAGGGGAACAAGGAACGCGAGCTACCACTCATTCCCGAATGGACTGAGGCTTTGATTCGTCACCGGGCTGAGTGGGGCCAGGTGAGTGACCGAATATTCTGCACCCCAAAGGGTAAAAAATTGGATCCGAGAAGTGTGTATTCCGTGGTAAAGTCGTACCTTCAAAAGGCAAGCACTGCGGATAGCTTAGGCCCACATGCCCTTCGGCACACCTTTGCCACCCACTTGCTTGACATGGGTGCGGATCTTACGGTGATTCGCGAGCTTCTTGGGCACGCGAATTTATCGGCCACGCAAGTCTACACCCATGCGTCGGTGGAACAACTCAAATCGGTCTACCAGCGCGCCCATCCCCGCGGCCGGTAGGGGAGGCGCCCTAACAATTCTCTTTTATGGTTACAGAAGTTCGTGCGGTTCAGTTTAAAGCGAGCAACCGCCTCGTGGATTTTACCCACAAGCGTCTTGAGCGCATCAACCAAGTGTACCAGCGTGCTATTCACGCAACAGTGTTCTTTCGGATTGATAACAACCACTTATCCGATAATAAGATAGCTGAGGTTACTGTGCACATCCCTGGTGAGGATCTTGTGGTCCGCAAAGAGGCCAAGACTTTTGAAAAAGCTCTGAGTTTAGCGGTCGATCGATTGCGAAGGTT
>CAIJMB010000127.1 GCA_903821715.1 uncultured Flavobacteriales bacterium | reverse complement strand
TGGGGCATCAGCTCCCAGCCGATGGCAACGGGCTGGGGAGCCGCGAGGTAGGCCGGATCAGTCCATTGGCACGAGTCGTCGCCTTCGTGCAGGTGAAGGCCCCGCTCGGAACAGTGCTCGTGGTGGTCGTGCGCGAGGCTGTGAAGCACGGGGTCCGCGATCCGGGTAAACCAGAGCAGCAGTGCAAAACCAAGCAGAATTCGACGCATTAGCACAAAGTTAGTTCAAACGCTCATCGGGCAGAGGGTGCCGATGGTTCATTGGGGTGGGGCGTTGTGTGCTTTGCGCCGAGGCACGTCAAACTCTTGAACGATTTTTGCGGTTATCTATGATTATGCGGAATTTTTTGCTTTTAGCCCTTGGTCTCTTGCTCACAGCGGGCAAGACGAATGCGTGCACCACGCCCTCGGCCTTGAGCTTGGTCACGCGCACCAACACTACGATCACACTGTCCGTGACGCCGGGCAACCCGAATCACCAAATTGAGTACGGTCCCCTAGGGTTTACGCCAGGTAGCGGAACCTTGACTCCGTGGTTTACTGGATTGACGCGAGTCATCACCGGCCTTTCGGGTTCTACAGGCTACGACTTCTACGTACGCGATAGCTGCGCCAACGGTCAAAAGAGTGCATGGACCAG
This sequence comes from uncultured Flavobacteriales bacterium, assembly GCA_903821715.1. Lineage (GTDB taxonomy): Bacteria > Bacteroidota > Bacteroidia > Flavobacteriales > Schleiferiaceae > TMED14. Next base: position 9,693 of record CAIJMB010000127.1, on the reverse strand, counting down.
TTACTACGGATTTTCAACCACCTGCGCGAGTCCCGCAACTATTCCGTGGTTTGAAAACTTTGACCACCAGTCCTTTGGTGTCCGTACCTCGTTTAACGGACTCGGTACGTATATGTGCGGATGGATTGCCAATCCGATCCAAGGATATGCATGGGTGCCCGGGCCACCGTTTCAAACATTCACATTTTCAGGTCCCGCGAGCGACCACTCAGGTAGGAGCAAGTACATGCTTACCGACCGGTTCGGTACGTTTAGCGGCGGTGGAAACAGTGCAGCAATTTTGCGCACTCCCCAAATCAACTTAGCGGGGGCAACGCAGCCAAGTATCTCGTTTTGGTACCACATGTTTGGAACGCAAGTCGATTCCCTCATTGTGGAGGCTTCTCAGGTCGGAAGTTCTAACTGGGTGCGGCTCGGAGCAATACCGGCCAATCCAAGCCAGTTCAGCAGTCAATCGAGCCCTTGGCAGCAGCAAACGTATCCATTAACGACGTTTTTGGGTCAAACCGTGACCGTTCGCTTTATCGGTAAAGGGACCACTAACTTTCCCACTTTGGGGCGAATCGCGATCGATGACCTCTTTATTGGACAAGCTTCTGGGTGCATCCCGCCTTCAAACTTTGTAAACACCGGGGTTCAGGCGAACACCGCATCTTTTTCGTTGGTTTTGGGCAGTTCTACGCACCACCAGATTTCAATTGGCACTCCTGGTACTGCGGCTGGGAGCGGATCCATTCGTAGATTTTCTGGTACAACGACTACGCTTACCGGTCTTGCTGCAAACACCACGTACGAAGCCTACGTGCGTGATTCCTGTGGCCCCACCTCGTTCTCGTCATGGATCGGGCCTATTTCGTTAACTACGGCGTGCAATGCGTTCAGCGCTCCTTGGTCAGAGAACTTTGACAATAGTAGTTGGATTGCACCTGCGTTTAACCAAGCAGGCACTTGGCCGAACTGCTGGAACCGATCTACAACGACAGGACTAACGATGCTCGTGGGTCCGCCATTATTTAGTGCCGTCAATACCGGGCCGAGTGACGATCATTCACCCGGTACCGCGGGTAAGTACGTGTTCATGGACGCCATTGGGTTTGCGTCGAGCAATACATCCACACAGTTTTTTACCCCACTCATCAATTTGACCCCACTGAATGTTCCCGAACTCACGTTCTGGTACCACGCATACGGAACCCAAATTGCAGGAGCCAAGCTTCACGTAATCAACAGTTCTGGGGTAGCGACCCAAGTGTGGTCCAGCACGGGGCAGCAGCAATCTGCCGAAACAGATCCTTGGCAAGAGGTGATTGTTAGCCTTGCCGCCTACGCGAATCAAACGATCCAACTTCGCTTCACTGGTGAGGCGACCGCTGCGAACGCGTTCTTTTGTCAGTTGGCCTTTGATGACCTTGATGTACACGAGACGCCAACCTGCCCCAAACCGACAGGATTTACCGTGTTGAGCACCAACAGTGGCTCAGTCAACGTATCATGGACCGGCGGCGCAAGCCCTTGGGTCGTCAAGTACGGACCGAGCGGATTCAATCCAAGCAGTGCGGGAACACGGGTTGTTGCGTCGAGCAATCCGTTCGTGCTCAGTGGGTTGGCGCCCAATACGGCCTACGATATTTATGTGAAAGATAGCTGTGGTCCTGCTAGCGTAAGCCAGTGGTCCACTATGGCTTCTGCAACCACTGCATGCTTGGCGGTAAACGCTCCGTTTACCGAAACCTTTAACTCAAGCCAGTGGGTCGTCGGCGCGTGGCCCAACTTGGCCGGAAGCATTAACAGCTGCTGGTCCCGTTCTCAGGGCAACGCCACCACAGATTTCTATTGGACCGTGGGGCAAGGCCCAATGCAGTCGGGTACGTCAGGACCCAACCAGGGCGTGAACGGAGGTAAGTACATGTTTACCGCAGGATTTGGCAGTAACGGCACCGGGGTTGCGCTACTCACGTCGCCATGGATCAATACCGTTACGTTGACCACTCCCATGCTGCGCTTTCACAGCCATTTGTTGGGGGCCATCATCGATGAACTTCAAGTATTAGCCGATACCGGAACGGGTTGGCACTCAGTTTTTGTGGTACAGCCTGGTGCTCAGGCCAGTGCAGCATCGCCATGGACGTTGCATGAAGTACAGCTTCCGGACTACTCAGAAACCACAGTGCGGTTCCGATTCCGCGGCGTAAAGGACAACACAACTAACGGTTGGGCCGAATTGGCAATTGACGAATTTGGGGTGGTTGAGGCTCCCATTCCGACATGTACCGCGCCATCTGCAGTTGCCGCCATTGGTGTGGGGGTGACGGGGGCCACAGTAACCTTTACTGCGGGCGGCGGCAGCACCCGAATCGCTTATGGCCTTGCGGGGTATGTTCCGACTAATGCCACCTCTGCAGCCAATGGAATCGCTTCACCCTACCCGATTACGGGATTAACCGCAAACACCACCTACAATGTCTACCTCAAAGACAGCTGCACCAATGGTTTGGCAAGTGCTTGGGTCGGCCCATTGACTTTTACCACGCAGCCTTGCCCGGCGGTTTCAGCTAATTTCACATCGGCAGTTATCGGCATGAATGTGATTTTGACGGCCCAAAACCTAACCCCAACCAATACGTACCAGTGGACGGTGACGAATTCAAGCGGAACCGTTGTAGCGTCACCAAATTCAGGTTCTACCACCGTTCCCATTGCCATGCAAGGCACCTACACGGTGCGATTAATCGTAGCCAACTACTGCGGTAGCAGCGACACCGTGCAAACTACAATCAATGTGTGCGCCCAGTTGAGTGGCGGATTCTCATTTGGAGTAACTGGCAACACCGTCACCTTCACGAGCGCGGCGATCAATGCTGCAGGTGCAGTCTGGAACTTTGGAGACGGCGGACAGAGTACCGCAACAAATCCCGTACACACCTATGCCGTTTCTGGCCCCTATACCGTGACAATGAAGGCGTACAACATTTGTGGCGATACCGTGACGGCGTCGCAGGTAGTCATTACCTGTTCGATTCCGACGGCCGAATGGGTAGCTAGTGTGCTTTCGTCGAACGGAGCCGGAATGCGCGTGCAGTTCGAAGCCGGCCCGTGGTGCAGCCCCGACGTGGTCGGGTACCAATGGCTGTACGGTGACGGAACCCAAGGTTTTGGTGCGAATCCGATTAAGACGTATGCGGTTCCCGGATTGTTCTACAACGTGACGCTCATCGCGTCCAACGACTGCGGTGGAAAGGATACGCTGACTAAATCCCTGCGCACGGTCGATTTGGATGAAGCGTCGGTCAGCGCCCTGTGGTACCCGAATCCAGCGGCCTCAGGCCAGTGGATTTCGAGCCCGAGCGACGGTGATGTGGCGGTGTATACCCTCACTGGCCAGCGTTTGGCGTGGCCGCAGCGGGTGGAATCCGGGCGTGTGCTGGTGCAGGTTCCCGAACACTGCCCCGCCGGGGTATACGTCATGTGGCAGGGCGGACAGGCGGTGCGTCTAACGGTGCATTAGACCTACTTGCGCATGTAATGGTGCACTTGGGGTGAAACGCCTCCTGCTTTCTCGCTAAGGAGGACATAGGTTCCGTCCTTAAGCCAAGCAAAAATTTCTCCCTGGGCCTCTTGGTCGGTGTACGGAAGCTGAGTTGGAACCCGCTGCAGCACGTCACAGGCTGCCTCATGGGGAGCTGCATCCCAGAAATACAGCCGGCCGTAGCTGCGAATCACTATTGGTGATCGGCCGCCGGGCAGCTGCTGGCGGTCTGCCGCAGTTGTCATAAACAGGGGTAGATCGCCCAAGTATTGGGCAGTATCACCACCAAGCGAGGGCTCTGAAGGAAGCACATAGATCCGATTGCGCACATCGCGCTTCGAAACGAGGTAAACCCGCCCATCCAGGGGGTCCGCAAACATCGATTCCGCATCGCGCGGGCCGTCTTCATAAATGTATGTCCACTCCTTCATCACTGAAGGTTCATGGTTTTGAATTGCGGAACCTGCGGTATCAATGCCTACTGGTTCGGGCAGTGCATACACTCGTCGCGTCGGATGTACCGCATCATTGTCGCCTATATCCCCAAAGTACAACCAGCGCTGGCCGCTGGCATCGGTCCAGTGCGCGAGGTCTTCCCAGTCTTCGTTCGTCCAGCCCGTGACAAGCTGCAATCGGCTCATGACCCTGCCGTTGCGTACGTCCACAAGGTAAAGCAAGGGGCCAGCTCCGCCGTCTTCAATCACCCACACGGCGTGGGGTGCCCATTCGCAGTACACGGCCCCAGAAGCCTCGTCCAGTGCAACAAATCCATTACTAAGTTGCGGTATGGTATCAAAACCCGGCTGTAGCGCCAAGTTGGTGACGTCGTAATTGATAGAAAAAGGCACGAAAGGTTCGGGGGAGGAATCACGGCAGGACTGGGCGGCGGCCACCGCAGGCAGTAGAGTCCATAGTACAAGATTAGTCGGGCGCATGCACAAACCTACGATGCTGCACGTGTGCATTTCGTTCAAAAAAACCGTAGTTAGTCTGTGCACCGCGACGCCGCGGTCGCTACCTTGTGGTCCGGTGGACAACCCGTGCACCAATTCACTATTAAACCCGACAACCTATGAGCCAGCCTACTGCCCAGCAGATTCTCGACACTCTTTGCGATGCCTACGGCACCACGTTGGCCGAAGTCATGTCGAACCTCGATGCCGAATCAGATATTCCGGCCGACGTTCAAGCCGCCGAAGAAGTCATGAAGATGGTCTTCAGCGGAATCATCAACGAAGCGTTTGACGAGGGCCGCGCCCGCACTGTCGAAATGGAAAAAGACGACCAGTTCGGTATTTTGATCGACGAAGACTTTCTCGAAGAGATCGGCTTTGAACTCGATTTTGACGAAGTCGACGAGGACGAAGAAGAATAACCCAAATTTTACCTGCACCTAAGTTTGCGGCACGTGCTTTGATAACAGAGGCTCGGAACCGCTTCTCGCTCTGCGTTTCGTAGTGTGTTAAGGTGTTAAGGTATATTGGTTCCCCTAGAAGCCCGCAGAAATGCGGGCTTTTTTGGTACATTTAAGAATGGTTCGTTCGAAAGCGGTGTTTTGGTTATTGGCGGTGGTCGCAGTGGTGGTCACCTTTTGGCAGCAACCATGGACCGTCCGAGGCGGCTACGTACGCAACCAAGTAATTTCGTACGATGTGGCGGGCTACTATGCCTACCTCCCCATGGTATTTATCGAGGGCGACGTGCGGCTCGAGAAGCCCTGGAAGTACGACATGATCCAGCTTGTAGGCGTGCACGAACACCCCGAATCGGGCGGGCGCCACCTCAAGTTCACTATGGGTATGGCCGTGCTCTACGCGCCGTTTTTTGCCGCTTCACACGCGTACACCCTGGTCGTGAATCCCTCAGAGGCCCACGGGTTTTCAATGCCCTACCGCGTCGGAATCGCCCTTGCCGGTCTCTTCTACCCGCTTTTGGGCCTGTCGCTGCTTCGGCGGGTGCTGCGCCACTACGTTCCAGATGCGGCGATTGCGTGGACGCTCGTCGCGCTCTTTTTGGGCACCAACCTCTTTTACTACGGAACCTATCGGGGCGCCATGAGCCATGGGGCCACATTCATGCTCTCCGCGGCGATGCTCTACCACGGGGACCTTTGGCGTCGGCGCGAGCAAGCTTGGAGGCTTCTGGTGCTCGGAGCCCTCGCGGGCCTCATCGTACTGATCCGTCCCGTCAACATCCTGATTCCAATGGCGGTCGCCGCACTATTTACCTTGGATGGCCGCTTGCCCAAGGGCTTGCTTACCGCCCATCGCCTCGCTTGGGCCTTAGTAGTGGCGATCGCAGTCGGAATTCCGCAATTGATCTACTGGAAGCTCAGCTCCGGCCACTGGATCGTGTGGTCCTATGGCGCTGAGCGCTTTTTTTGGTCGGAACCCGCCTGGATTCAAGGTTTATTCAGTTGGCGCAAGGGCTGGATGCTGTACACCCCGATGGCCGCGTTCATGGTCTTCGGGTTTTGGGGGCTTGCCCGCAAAAAGCCGTCCTGGGCCCTCGTGGTGGGGTTCTACCTCATCGCCCACGCCTATATCACATTCTGCTGGTGGGCGTGGTGGTACGGCGGAAGCTTCGGCGCCCGCCCCCTGATCGACGCCTACGCGGTGCTGGCGCTGCCGTTCGCCGTGTACTTCCAGCGTATGCTCGAGGAATCCCCGGCGTGGCTCCGCCGGTTGAGTCTTGCGGCCGTGGTGGGGATTGTGGGGCTCAATCTGGTTCAGACCTACCAGTACAATGCGGGGTTTATTCACCACGACAGCATGTCCCGAGAGGCCTACTTCGACGTGCTTCAAACGTTTGACTACCCCCGCAAGGAGTCCCTGTACCCGCCCGACTACGAGGCGGCGCTTGAGGGGCGGGTTGAGCGCTACTAAATAAAAAGCCCGCCGAACTTGCGCTCGGCGGGCTTTAATCGGTCAACTCCGCTTAGTGGCGAATCAGTTTCGCAGTATGCACTCCACGCTCGGTATGCAGTCGTACGAAGTAGGCGCCAGGTGCCCACAAGGCACTGGGAAGTTCCACTTCTTCAGCATTGAGCGAGCGAGCAAATACGGGGCGTCCGAGGATGTCGTACACCTCAACTGAGGTAACACTTGCTCCAAAGGCGCGCACCACAGCGTTTGCGGTGGTCGGGTTCGGAACAAGCTGCACCTTTACCGACTCCACTTCGGGAACCGAGATGCTGTAACCCACCGCGTTCAAAGCTTTAGCCATGCGGGGAAGCGTGTACGCCATCACTGTATCGATGTACAAATTCGACTGTGCCTTGATGTTAGGGTTGGTTTCGTTCGCTGACAAGGGGTCGTTGGCATCCCACCAATCCCAAGGGTTGGCATTCACGCGGAATGGCATCGCCATGTTGGGCGGTAGCATATTGAAGGTGTAAATGTTGTCTTGGTTGCCCAGGTTGTGCGGATTCGTGCGCGCCTTTACACTGTACGCGTCATTCATCGTTGAAGCGGCAAGTACGCTGTTGTTGCCAAACGTGTTCGACATCTTCACCGCTGTGTGCGATCCCGCAACTTCAACTACGGGGAAGAATGCACCTGCGATGGGTACGTTCACCATTCCGCGGTAGTAAGGAGCAAAAAAGTCGTAGCGGCTGTGGAAGCTAACCATCGGTGCGTCTCCCTGGGCCAACCAGGCTGAGTCGCCAAGAGCTCCGCCCAAGTTGATGACCATGTTGACGGCATGCGGTACGCCTTTGTACAACTCGATGTTACGACCAGGCTGGGTTTGGTCCACCAACGGGAGGCCCGTGACCGGGTGAGCTCCGATGATTGTGGCCTTACCTCCGTAACCGTTCCAATCGCCTACTACTGCAGTGTCGATGTAGGGGTCTCCCGCGCTCACGGTGCCACCGAACATACCGGTTCCGGCCGCAGTGTACTGGAATTTCGCCGGAGATGCGATCTCCGCAAGATTGTTAATCGTAGCGTAGGCCAGGGTAATGTAGCCTCCTGAGCCCGCGCCCATTAGCGAAATCGCACTGGGGTCAATGCGGTAGGGATCGCCCAAAGCGAGCTTCGAGGCACGCACGGCGCGCACACACACCTTGGCATCCTGTACTGCATTGTAAACTGCCATCAAGTTGGTTCCGCGGCGAAGGTCCAAGTTGGTCGAGTTGGCCAACCAACCGAGGCGGTAGCTCGCCGAAACGGCCACAAATCCGCGGCGCGCGAATCGCTTGGCGATTTCAACGACGGCCGAATCCTTGCGGTCTCCCATCGGCGATGCGAGGCCCTTGGGCAAGAATGATCCCGTGTGAAAGATGATAACCACCGGGCGTGCGGTCTCGCTATCTACGGCAGTGTCGGGCATGTAGATGTCTGAATACATCGGAATCACCATCGGTCCGCCCATCGTGGCGGGCACGTACTGGCTGAAGTTGTAGCCGTAGGCTACGTTAGGAAGGACGGTAAGTTGCGCGTCGGTAAAGACTTCGTCGACGTAGCGCGACTGCGCGGACGCCGTGAAGCTGGCTGAAGCAAGCGCCATGGCCGCCAAAAGGAATTTAGAGTAGTGTTTAATCATACGATTAGGTAATTAATGTTCAGAAACTTACGAAAAATTTTACTTGGTTGGTGCATCCCAGGTCAGTGAGAGGTAGGTGAGTCGGCCCACAGCTGGACCCCCGTAGACCTGAACGACGCGCTGGTTGAGCAGATTGCTTGAGCCCAACTTGACCGTCCATTGGCTGTCTGATGAAGTCCACGAGGTCTGTGCATCGACCAGGCTATAGCTCGGAATCCGCCCCGTAAACTGGGGCGAACCCTCAAAGAGGAAGCCTTCGACCCACTTGTAGGCCAGGGTATAGCCACAGCGGCCCTTGCCGAGCTTCCAGTTGAGATCGCGGCCTGAGATTGAGAGGTTGTACTTGTGCTCCGGGGTGTTGTATGCGGGAATGATGGGGTCATCAGCACCTGAATTCAGCACATTCCAGGTGTAGTTCCCGGCCAATGTATAGCGCTTGATGTAGTAGTTGGCTCCGATACTAAATCCTTGGGTGGTCACGCGCTCTTGGGCATTAGATGCCAGACGATAAGCCTCAACCCCGCGAAGCCGGTCAGCGGCGCTTCCGCCCGGATTGTCGTCAATCTTGAGGGCTAAGTGGTAACCAATAAAGTCCGTGTACCAGCTGTAGTAGTAGGTCGCGTCGAGGTAGAGTCGGTCCCACCATGTACTGCGGTAGCCCAGCTCAATGTTGCGCACCTGCTCGGGGCGGACGCCCGGCATGCTGTAGTACTGCCATTGCCAATTAGCGCGGTCTTGGGGTCCCGCCGCCAAGAAGTCGCCGACCTCATCAATAGTTACAAGCGAATCGTAGCCGTTTAAGTTGCCCAAGAGCAGCGCCCGGCCCACATTGTAGTAGAGGTACTGGTCCTGAAGGGTTGGGTTCCGCACTGCCGACGAGAAGCCCAAGCGCCACACCGTTTGGGCAGTGGGGCGGTACACAATTGAGGCCGCGGGTGAAAAGAGCCACTTAAAGTTTTGGTTTTTATCCGCCCGGGCCGTCGCATTCAGGGTCCACCTATCGCCCCATTGGCGTTGGTATCCGGCATACATGCCCAGCTCCGCGACGCGCAGGACGCGGCCGTTGGTGTCGCTAAACAAGGTTCCGCGCGAATTGGGGCGGTACTGGCGAAGGCTTGCCCCTGCAGTGAGCCGCCCGCCCGCGAGGTCAAAGGCACGCTGGCCATGTAGGTGGGCGAGCGAGGATCGGTCCCAAAACTGCGATCCGCCTTCGGTAAATGGGCGGGTAATGATGGATTGCTTCAGCGCCTCAAATGCTGCTGACCCCGGAATCAGCATACTGTCGGGATCGTAGGCCATGTCCATCCAACTGCGGTTGTCCGCGTGAAACGATTGAAACGCTTGAGGATTATTCGCCCACAATTGGGCCATGGCGTCGCTAAACTCGGCGTTGGGGAGCGTTTCACTCGGGTAACCGTTTAAGCCGCGGACCTTTTGTTTTTGAAAGATGTTCCAAAACGAGCGGTACTGGTTGGCCCAAAACCCTTCATTCAGCACTGAGTCCTGCATGCGAAGTGCCGTAAAGTAGGCGTCGTAGGTCTGGCCCGCGTCCTCGTGGGTCGTGTAGGCGCGCACAAACCAATCCTCGCCCTTGCGAAGTTCCACGCGGTTTTGAAGAAACT
>CAIJMB010000126.1 GCA_903821715.1 uncultured Flavobacteriales bacterium | reverse complement strand
GGGCTCAGTTCTACGGCGGCACTTCTCTATTGATTATTGTAGGGGTAGTACTTGATACACTAATGCAAGTTGAAAGCTACCTTTTGAACCGTCACTACGACGGCCTCATGGACGGAGGTCGCATTCGTGGACGTAACGCGGAATCGCTGTAAGCTATGTCAAAGCAAGGGGCAATTACGCAAGATGGTACCATCACCGAAAACCTTTCTAACGCGATGTTTCGCGTGGAGTTGGAAAATGGTCACGTGGTTACCGCACACATCTCAGGTAAGATGCGGATGCACTACATCAAGCTTTTACCTGGTGACCGTGTGAAGTTGGAATTGTCTCCATACGACTTGTCCAAGGCACGAATTGTATACCGCTACTAAACAGAACGTTTTTTAATCGCAACCGATGAAAGTTAGAGCATCACTCAAAAAGCGCAGCGCGGACTGCAAAATTGTTCGCCGCAAAGGCCGCTTGTATATTATTAACAAGAAAAATCCGAAGCTCAAGCAGCGTCAGGGCTAATCCAATCCGAATAGAAGAATGGCACGTATTGCAGGTATTGACCTCCCCCGGAACAAGCGCGGTGAAATCGGCTTGACCTATATCTACGGAATCGGCCGCTCCAAGGCCCAAGAGATTCTGAACACCGTTGGCGTTGACGTCAATATCAAGGTTCAGGATTGGACAGACGAGCAGCTCCAATTAATCCGTGATTTCATCACCGGCAACATGAAAGTTGAAGGTGAACTTCGTTCGGAGGTTTCAATGAGTATTAAGCGCCTCATGGACATCGGTTGCCAGCGTGGCATCCGTCACCGTCTTGGCCTACCCCTTCGCGGACAGCGTACGAAAAACAACAGTCGTACACGTAAGGGTAAGCGTAAGACAGTAGCAAACAAGAAGAAGGCAACTAAATAAGCACTAAGCGTTAGAAGCGATGGCAAAACAGAATTCTAAAACCGCGAAGACTACGAAGAAGCGGAAGGTTAAAGTGGAATCGGTGGGCGAAGCGCACATCAGTACCACATTCAACAACATCATCATTGCGTTGACGAATACCCAGGGTCAAGTGATCTCTTGGTCTTCGGCAGGCAAGATGGGGTTCCGCGGATCTAAGAAGAACACTCCCTACGCCGCTCAAGTAGCTGCGGAGCAGGCTGCCGGTGTGGCCATGGAAGCTGGTCTTCGCAAGGTCAAAGTCTTTGTGAAAGGTCCAGGTAACGGTCGTGAAAGCGCGATTCGTAGCCTTGCAAACACGGGTATCGAGGTAACCGAAATCATGGATATCACTCCGATTCCACACAACGGTTGCCGTCCCCCGAAGCGCCGCCGCGTATAATCATTTAGTAAAAAGAAGCAGAAAGATATGGCACGTTACCGAGGTCCTGTTACGAAAATCGCCCGTCGTTTTGGCGAACCCATCTTTGGTCCTGACCGTTCTCTGGACAAGCGCAACTACCCTCCCGGGCAGCATGGTTTCCAGCGCAAGCGCGGAAAGAAAAGCGAATACTCCGTGCAACTTGCTGAAAAGCAAAAGGCGAAGTACACCTACGGAATTTTGGAGCGCCAGTTCCGCATTATGTTCGACCACGCTTCGCGTTCGAAGGGCATCACCGGTGAGGTTTTGCTTCAGCTTTGCGAGCGTCGCTTGGACAACGTAGTCTACCGTTTGGGCATTGCTCCAACACGCCGTGCAGCGCGTCAGTTAGTTACACACTGCCACGTAACAGTGAACGGTGAAGTGCTGAACATTCCTTCATACTCCGTTACATTGAACGATGTAATTGCGATTCGCGAGCGCTCGAAGTCACTCGAGGTTGTTTCTAACAGCCTTGGCTCGAACCGTGCGGACCAGTACCCTTGGATGGAATGGAATTCCGCAACGATGAGCGGTAAAATGCTCAGCGTTCCATCTCGCGACATGATTCCTGAAAACATCAAGGAACAGTTGATTGTCGAACTCTACTCGAAATAAGTTATGCCGATTCTACCTTTTCAAAAGCCTGACAAGGCCCACGTCATCACGACGTCGGAGACCGTTGGTCAGTTCGAGTTCCGCCCTTTGGAGCCGGGTTTTGGCCTCACGGTCGGCAATGCACTTCGCCGTGTACTCTTGAATTCACTTGAGGGTTTCGCCTTCACAAGTGTTCGCATTAATGGTGTAGAGCATGAGTTCTCAACGATCAAAGGAGTCGTGGAAGACGTGACCGAAATGATTCTCAACCTGAAGCAGGTTCGCTTCAAGCGCCAAATTGAAGGCGTAGAGGGCGAGACCGTGAAGGTTGTAATTTCTGGCAAGGACGCCTTCAAAGCTGGTGACCTTTCAGCCTTTTTGACCAACTTCCAAGTGCTCAATCCTGATCTTGTGATCTGCAACATGGATCCAGCGATCAAACTCGAAATGGAGTATACCATTGAGAAGGGTCGTGGATACGTTCCGGCTGAAGAGAACAAGAAAGTCGATGCTCCGATTGGGACCATCTTCATGGATTCTATTTACACCCCGATGAAGAATGTGAGCTATGAAGTAGAAAACTTCCGCGTGGAGCAGAAGACAGACTACGAGAAGCTTGTGTTGAACATTGAGAGTGATGGTTCGATTGCTCCTGTGGATGCATTGACTGACGCTGCGCACATCTTGATCCAGCACTTCATGCTGTTTACTGATGAGAAAATGGTAGCCGAAACTGAAGTTGCAGTTGAGTCAGAAGCGTATGATGAAGAGGTTCTTGAGATGCGCAAGCTTCTGCTTCGCCCGCTCACTGAGCTTGAATTGAGCGTACGTGCTCTGAACTGCCTCAAGGCAGCTGAGGTTGAGCTCGTTTCTGACCTAGTGTCGTACACCAAGGCTGATTTGATGAAGTTCCGCAACTTCGGCAAGAAGTCGCTCACTGAGCTTGAAGAGCTCGTTGCTCGCCTTGGCCTGACCTTCGGAATGGATGTAACCAAGTACAAACTCGATAAAGAATAAGACATGCGTCACGGCAAGAAATTTAATCACTTAGGACGTACGGCTTCGCACCGCAAGGCGATGCTGAGCAATATGGCGGCTTCGCTGATAACGCACAAGCGAATCAACACGACGTTGGCAAAAGCTAAGGAACTGAAGAAGTACGTGGAGCCTTTGGTTACGCGCTCAAAGACCGACAGCACGCACAACCGTCGTATGGTGTTCTCGTACCTACAGAATAAAGACGCCGTAACGGAATTGTTCCGCGAGGTTTCTGTGAAAGTTGGTGACCGCCCAGGTGGCTACACTCGCATCATCAAGACCGGCACCCGTCTGGGTGACAACGCCGAGATGGCCATGATCGAGTTGGTTGATTTCAATGAGATCTACACCAATGCCAAGAAGGAGGCGAAGAAGTCAACGCGCCGTGGACGTGCGAAGGCTGCTGCTCCTGCTGCAGCTCCTGTTGCTGAGGCAGTAGTTGAGGCTCCTGAAGTAGCTGAAAACAACGAGACGAACGACGCGGAATAAACCGTGTTTGGCTCGTACTTTGCAAAGGATAAGGTGTCCCCTTATCCTTTTTTTGTGCCCAATTCTTAAGTCTTGATAATGAGTTCAAAAGCCTTTGTACTGCTCGCTGATGGCACCATATTCGAAGGTGTTTCTGTCGGAATTGACGGTACCACCGTTGGGGAAATTTGCTTTAACACCGGGATGACCGGATACCAAGAGATTTTTACGGATCCGAGCTACAAGGGTCAAATCATGGTTACGGCTACCGCCCATATCGGAAACTACGGGGTCGAGTCCGAAGAAAATGAATCGTCAGAAGTTCAAATTGCCGGTCTTGTCTGCCGGAACTTTAGTGAGCTTGCATCTCGTGTTCGCGGGTCGCACCAGAGCCTCAAGTCGTTCATGAGCGGATCGGTGGTCATTTCAGAAGTTGATACCCGGGCATTAGTGCAGCACATTCGTGATTTTGGTGCGCAAAATGCGGTAGTGACCACGGAGTTATCGCTTGAGCAAGCGCAGCAGCGCCTCGCCGATGCGCCAAATATGGAAGGTTTGGAGTTGTGTTCCGCGGTGAGTACGTCCGAGCCGTACACCGTTGGTGATGCTGATGCGGCCTATCATGTTGCGGCACTTGACCTTGGGGTTAAACGAAATATTTTGCGGAATTTGGTTCGCGTCGGATGCCGCGTGACCGTATATCCATATAACACTCCGTTCGGAGTCCTATCTGCGGATGCCCCCGATGGGTACTTCTTGTCGAATGGTCCAGGGGATCCCGCGGCCAGTCCTCAGGTGATTGATACGGTGCGCGAAATCTTGGATTCAGGCAAACCCACATTCGGAATTTGTTTGGGACACCAAATGATTGCACTCGCATCAGGTCTCACCACCTACAAGATGCACAATGGCCACAGAGGAATCAATCATCCCGTGAAGAACTTGGCGACCGGAAAAGGTGAGATCACCTCGCAGAATCACGGATTTGCTGTGTCCATGAATGACGTGGAATCAGCGTCCCATATAGCGTTGACCCACGTACACTTGAACGACGGGACTGTCGCCGGAATTCGGAGAACAGACATTCCTGCCTTTAGCGTGCAGTACCACCCGGAGGCGTCTCCGGGCCCGCACGATGCCCAATACCTTTTTGATGAATTTGTTGCCTTAATGAGTGCTAAAATCCCAGCTTAACTATGCCTACAATTACTTCAGTTTACGCACGCCAAATTCTTGATTCACGTGGAAACCCCACTGTTGAAGCCGATGTAGTCACGGATTCAGGCCATTTTGGAAGGGCCGCTGTGCCTTCTGGCGCCTCTACTGGTGCCCATGAAGCGGTGGAACTCCGCGATGGAGATTCTGCCGTCTACCTCGGTAAAGGGGTGCTCAAGGCAGTAGATCACGTCAATAGCGAACTTGCCCAAGCTGTGGTGGGTCTTGAGGTCACGGACCAGGCAGAGCTTGACATGGCCATGCTCGATGCGGACGGAACTCCGAATAAGGCGCGCCTGGGAGCGAACGCCATTTTGGCGGTATCGCTTGCGGCGGCGCGCGCTGCAGCACAAGCTAGCGGCCTTCCGCTCTTTCAGTATGTCGGTGGAGTGACTGCCCGTACGCTGCCCGTTCCGATGATGAACATTTTAAACGGAGGTGCGCACGCTGACAACGCCATCGATTTTCAAGAGTTCATGGTGATGCCCGTGGGTGCCACGAGCTTCAGCCAAGGTCTACAGATGGGCACGGAAGTTTTTCATCATCTCAAATCGGTGCTGAAAGCTAAGGGCTACAGCACGAATGTGGGCGATGAGGGCGGATTTGCTCCCAATATTCGTTCGAATGAAGAGGCCATTGAGACGGTACTTGAGGCCATCACTAAGGCAGGATTTACCGCCGGTAAGGATTTATTCATTGCCATGGATGCGGCGATGACCGAGCTCTACGATGAGAAGACGGGTTTGTACACGTTTAAGAAGTCGGGCGGAGCCACGATGACCACCGACGAAGTGGTGTCGTACTGGACCAATTGGGTGAACCAGTACCCCATACTTTCGATTGAAGATGGCCTTGCTGAAGACGACTGGAATGGTTGGTCGAAGTTGAATTCCGCCATTGGAAATCGCGTTCAAATTGTAGGTGATGATCTTTTTGTCACCAATGTGGATCGTGTGACCAAGGGAATTGAGCTCAATGCCGCAAATTCGGTGCTGGTTAAAGTGAACCAAATCGGAACACTTACGGAGACGATTGCCACAGTTCAAAAGGCGCAGCGCAATGGAATGACGTGCATCATGTCGCACCGCTCTGGAGAAACCGAAGATTCGACGATTGCGGATTTGGCGGTGGCGTTGAATACCGGTCAGATAAAGACCGGTTCCGCATCGCGTTCAGATCGTATGGCGAAGTACAACCAGCTTCTTCGCATCGAAGAAATGCTCGGGTCGACGGCGATTTACCCGGGTTCAAATTTCAAATAACCGACAAACAACCCCTTGATTATGGATCGGATTAAAGAACATTTTGGAAGTAAAATTGCACCTGCACAGGCTGAGATTAAGGCGTTTTTAGCGGAGCATGGTGAAAAGTCACTCGGAGAAATCACCGTTGCACAAGTGTACCAAGGCATGCGATCGATGACGGCATTGATCTGTGAAACCTCGAAGCTTGATCCACAGGAAGGAATTCGCTTTCGCGGGTACAGCATTCCGGAGCTTCAGTCGCTTTTGCCGAAGTATCCTGGGGGTGAAGAACCGCTTCCAGAGGGCCTCTTTCATTTGATTTTGATGAATGAGATGCCGGACGACGACGATGTGAGACGTCTAAGCAATAGTTGGGCACGGAGGGCGATTGTGCCTCCGCATGTGTTTAAAACCATCGATGCGTTGCCGATGACGGCACATCCAATGACACAGTTTGTCGTGGGCATCATGGCACTTCGGACTGAAACTGAGTTTGGAAAGGCGTATGCTCGTGGAATTGGTAAGTCGGAGTACTGGGAATACACCTACGAGGACGCCATGAATCTAATTGCACGCTTGCCTCGGGTGGCAGCCTACATTTACCGCCGGGCGTACAAGAATGGTGAGCACATTGAGCCAGATCCCAAATTAGATTGGGCAGGCAATTTTGCCCATATGCTCGGGTACGACAATGAAGAGTTCCGCGAACTGATGCGTTTGTATATGACGATTCACTCGGACCACGAAGGCGGAAACGTTTCAGCGCATACCGTTCATTTAGTGGGTTCTGCCCTGAGTGATGCCTACCAGAGCTTCGCCGCGGGCATGAATGGCTTGGCTGGTCCGTTACACGGACTTGCCAATCAAGAGGTAATCAAGTGGACGCTTGAAATGCTCGAAGATTTGGGCACTCAAGAACCAAGCAAGGATCAAATTGCGCAGTATGTTCACAATACGTTGGGAGCAGGTAAGGTGGTGCCGGGATTCGGACACGCCGTACTTCGCAAGACCGACCCACGCTACATGGCGCAGCGCGAGTTTGCTCAAAAGCACATGCCCGAGGACCCCTTGTTTAAGGTAATTTCGAACATTTTTGACGTGGTTCCAGGGATACTTGAGGCCACAGGCAAGGTCAAGAACCCGTACCCAAATGTCGACGCGCACAGTGGTCAATTGCTGATGCACTACGGCATGGTAGAGTATGACTTTTACACCGTGTTATTCGGGGTTTCACGTGCGCTGGGTGTACTGACGAACTTGATTTGGGACCGTGCTTTGGCCATGCCGCTGGAGCGACCTGGTTCAACGACGACAGAGTTACTTAAAAAGAAGTTCAACGCATAATTGTGTAGAAGGAACGAAGCCCCGGCCAACGCCGGGGCTTTTTTTATTATTCTTTATCGGTGAGGTTTGATTTTTTGTACCTTTGCAGTCCCATTTTGGTACGCATTGCGAAAGGACGCTAAATTGGGAATCAATACTTAACGTCTCTCGGCGCTGCGCTTTAGTCCTTTCAGAGCGCCAGATACAAGACCCCAAGCTCATGTCTGAAGAGCTAAACCCCGAATTGGAGGGCCAAATCCAAGAACAAGCCGCTGCCGAAGTGGAGGCTACCCCCGAAGTTGCTGAAGTAGAATCTATGCCTGAAGTTGAGGCTTCGGAAGATTCCGCAGAAGAGGATGAGCTCGAGCTCGTTCTTGAAGTAGAAGAGGAAGAAGAATCATTTGACTGGAACTCGTACGAGTCAGGATTCGGTGCCCGCGGTGAAGAGCACAAGGCGATGGAGCAGCTGTATGAAGCTACCCTCGTTACTTCAGTTGAGCACCAAGTGGTGAGCGGCGTCGTAGTCCAGCTTACCGACCGCGATGCCATCATCGACATTTCGTCGAAGTCAGAAGGCGTTGTGTCACTCAACGAATTCCGATACAATCCAGATTTGAAAGTGGGCGACCTCGTTGAGGTGCTCGTTGACAAGCAAGAAGACAAGTTGGGACAGCTTGTGCTTTCGCACCGCAAGGCCCGCTCGATCAAGGCTTGGGATCGTGTGAACGAAGCATTTGAAGCTGAAGAAATCGTTCAAGGTTATGTGAAAGCCCGTACGAAGGGTGGTATGATCGTTGACGTGTTCGGTCTCGAGGCATTCTTGCCAGGATCGCAAATCGACGTCAAGCCAATTCGCGACTACGACATCTATGTCGACAAGACCATGGAATTCAAGATCGTCAAGATCAACCACGAGTTCAAGAACGTGGTGGTTTCGCACAAAGCCCTTATCGAGGCCGACCTCGAAGAGCAAAAGCGCAAGATCATTGGCCAGCTCGAAAAGGGTCAAGTACTCGAGGGTGTGGTCAAGAACATCACGAGCTACGGTGTATTTATCGACCTTGGTGGGGTGGACGGACTCGTGCACATCACCGACTTGTCGTGGAGCCGCATCAACCACCCGTCAGAGGTGGTCGAACTCGACCAGAAGCTCAACGTGGTTATTTTGGACTTCGACGAGGCCAAGACACGTATTCAGCTCGGTCTCAAGCAGCTTTCGGCCCATCCTTGGGATGCCCTTAGCCAGAACGTATCAGCTGGAGACACCATCAAGGGTAAAGTTGTGGTGCTCGCCGACTACGGTGCGTTCATCGAGGTTGCTCCAGGTGTAGAAGGTCTTGTTCACGTTTCTGAGATGAGCTGGGGATCGCACCTGCGTTCTGCCCAGGACTTCTTCAAAGTTGGCGACATGGTTGAAGCATCCGTTCTTTCAATCGACCGTGAAGAGCGCAAGATGTCTCTTGGTATCAAGCAATTGACGCCAGATCCTTGGTCAAGCATCACTGCCAAGTACCCTGTAGGTTCGCAGCACACCGGAAAGGTTCGCAACTTCACCAACTTCGGCGTGTTTGTAGAACTTGAGGAAGGCATCGATGGATTGATTCACATCAGCGACCTGTCTTGGTTGAAGAAGGTGAAGCATCCGAGCGAGTTTACCTCAGTAGGTGCAGAGCTTGACGTGAAGGTGTTGGACATTGATGTCGACAACCGTCGCTTGAGCCTTGGCCACAAGCAAGTAAATGACAACCCATGGGATAACCTCGAAGAGGTATTCGAAGTAGGCAGCAGCCACTCTGGAAGTGTGAAGTCGTCTGCCGATAAGGGCTTCAACATTTGGTTTGACAACCAAGAGATTGAGGCGTACTGCCCACCACGTCACGCGACAAAAGAGGATAATTCAAACATCGCTGTAGGTGAGGTATTGGAGTTCCGTGTGATTGAGTTCAACCGTGATTCACGCCGCATTCTTGTTTCGCACACCCAAACATTTAAGGGTGGCGCAATCGAGGAAGGTGCCGAAGGCGGAAAAGGTAAGAAAGGTGCCAAGGGTGCCGGAGCGAAGACGACGGTTCAGTCGATCAACGCACAAGTTGAAAAGGCTACCTTGGGTGACCTCGACAGCTTGGCTCGCCTCAAGGAAGAGATGGAAGGTAAGGAGTAATCTCCTGCCTACTATACAAGTGAAGGCCGCCCCGATGGGCGGCCTTTTTTGTTTCTTTGCAGTATGACAGTGGGAACGTTAGTGAAGTGGTTGGAAGAGCGTGCGCCGCTTCGGTACCAAGAGTCGTACGACAACAGTGGATTGCTGGTTGGTGATGCACAAATGAACATTACTGGAGTGCTCTGCTCTTTGGATGCTGATGAGGATGTGCTTCGAGAGGCCATCGCTCGGGGCTGCAACGTGGTGCTGAGCCATCACCCCATCATTTTTAAGGGCTTAAAACGCCTTACGGGTAGCTCTGTAGCCGAGCGGACGGTTGCGTTCGCGATACGTCATGATATTGCGCTGTACGCTGGCCACACGAATTGGGACAGCATTGCGGGTGGGGTTAGTTTTTCACTAGCCCGTCGGCTCGGAATCCAGGACCCTAAGGTAATGATGCCCCGCGGGGGAGCCTTGATGCAGTTGGTCGTGTATGTTCCCAAAGACTTTGCGGCCGATGTGGCTGAGGCGGCTTTTTTAGCCGGAGCAGGCCATTTGGGAAACTACGACGAGTGCCATTTTACTTCCGAGGGAACGGGAACGTTTCGTCCACTCGAAGGTGCAAATCCATTTACAGGTACAAAGGGTGTTCGCGAAGTTACCCGAGAGCAGCGATTGGAGTTCGTGGTTCCGGTAGCATTGAAAAATCAAGTGCGCGATGCGGTGTGGCAGGCCCACCCGTACGAAGAGGTGGCACATTCGTGGATTTCACTTGATAATTCGACGTCGGATTTGGGCTATGGTGCGGTGGGCAATCTACTTAAGCCAGTTCGATTGAGGGAATTTATCGCTCGAGCTGCCCGAGAATTGGGTGCGGATGCAGTGCGCTACAGTACGGCGAACCTCGAACGAATGGTGCAGCGGATTTCGGTCTGTGGCGGTTCCGGAGCGGAGTTTATTGGAGCCGCAGCAGCCTCTGGCGCAGATGTGTATGTGACTAGCGATGCGAAGTACCACGGTTTTCAGGACACTCCGAGCGGAATTGTACTCATCGATGTAGGGCATGGCGAAAGTGAGCAGCCCTTTATCGAAGATTGGGCTGAGGCTATTCGCTCAGAATTTGTTACTTTTGCAGTCCTAATTTCGGGTTCGGACAACCGACCCGTACGTACATACCTAAACCATGGCTAAAAAGTCACCTGCATCCAACGCTGCGACGTCTTCAGTAGAAGACAAGCTTCGCGCGCTGTACAGCCTTCAAATTGTCGATCGCCGTATCGATGAAATTCGCAGCCTTCGCGGCGAATTGCCTCTTGAAGTAGAAGATCTGGAAGATGAAATCGCAGGCTTGCAGATTCGCCTTTCAAAGGTTCAGGAAGATATCAACCAAGCGAAGACTGAGGTTAAGGGCCATAAGCTCATGATCAAGAACTGCCAAGAGAAGATCGCGAAGTACGAAGAGCAACAAAAAAATGTGCGCAACAACCGAGAGTTTGATGCGATTGCTAAAGAAATTGAGTTCCAAGAGCTTGAGATTCAATTAGCCGAGAAGCACATCCGTGAGTTTGAAGCTTCACTCGAGAGCAAGTCTGCTTCTCTTGAGTCGGTTGAGTCTAAGCTTTCTGAGCGTTCAAGCCACTTGGAATTCAAGAAGAATGAACTGGACAATATCATCGCCGAGACCCAGCGCGAAGAAGAACTTTTGCTCACCAAGAGTGAAAATCTTTCTGCGGTAGTAGGAGATGATCGTTTGCTGAACGCCTACCGCCGCATCCGCGGAAAGGTGCGCAACGGCTTGGCTGTAGTAAGTATTGAGCGCGGGGCTTCTGCTGGTTCGTTCTTCACGATTCCACCCCAGCGTCAAATGGAAATCGCACAGCGCAAGAAAATCACGATTGACGAGCACTCAGGCCGAATCTTGGTTGATCCTTTGCTCGCTCAAGAAGAAGAGCAGAAGATGGCCATAGAGCTGTCGAGCATTTTGGGTTAATCTCCCCTGAACTGAATGAACAAAGCCCGCGACAACGCGGGCTTTTTTGTTGGATTCAACCAAAGGATCACAAAGGCTTGCGCACCACAAAGAGTGGTTCTCCTACAGGTAGGCGGTAGCGGGCGTATTCATCGGCAGGAATGCGGTCTGCGAGATCGACACGTTCTACATTGAATCCTGCGGCGCTCAGGCGCTGGGCGTAGTCTTCGCCGTACATGCGGACGTGGTCGTACTGGCCAAAGCGGCGCTCGCGTTCGCGCGGGTCGGTGATGCTGGGGTCCTCGTCGGTAGCGGTACGACCAGGAATCCATGGAATCTGAAAGATGCCCCATCCGCCCGGTTTCATGACCCGAAACAGTTCACTGAGGCATTGGGCATCGTCTGCGACGTGCTCGAGGACGTGATTGCACAGCACGACGTCAAAGCGGTTGGCCTCCAGCGGAATGTGATGGAGGTCAAAGTGCAGGTCTGCCAGCGGAGATTCGATGTCACCAGTCAGTACCTTGAGGTGGTGAAGGGCTTTAAAGCGATGGTAGAAGCACTGTTCAGGTGCAATGTGCAGCAACTCACCCGGGTGGGTAAAAAAGTCACTGTAGCGCTTTAGGTACAGCCAGAGGAGGCGGTGGCGCTCCAGGGAGTGCGTTCCGGGGGCGAGGACTTCAGGCCGGATGGCTCCGCCGTAGCCGTAGGGTAGAAACGTGCGGTACGAACGGCCGTCAATGGGGTCGGTGTACTTTGATCCGGCATAGATCACGGGCGCGAGCCAGCGCAGTGGAGCGCTGAGGCGAATGAGCCAGGGACGCGGAATCCAACGGAGTGCCCAACGTATCATGCGAAGACTGGGTCCTTTTTGGGAAGCCCAAGGGCTTCGTAGATGTAGTCGAAGGTGGACAGTACTACAGGCCGTCCGTCGACCAAAGCCACGTCGTGCTCGAAGTGGGCTGAGGGTTTGCCGTCGCCCGTAACGATGCTCCATCCGTCCTTGAGTTGCCGCACGCGGTGGGTTCCCATGTTGATCATAGGTTCGATGGCGAGGACCATTCCGTCCTGTAGGAGCTTACCGCTGCCGCGCTTACCATAGTTCGGAACCTGTGGGTCTTCGTGGAGCTTGCGGCCCAGTCCGTGTCCGACCAGCTCGCGTACCACGCCGTAGCCTTCGCGTTCGCAGTGCTTTTGGATGGCGTGGCCGATGTCGCCCACTCGGTTGCCGCGGCGCATGGCGTCGATGCCTGCATAGAGAGAGGCTTTGGTCACCTCGAGAAGTTTGCGCGTTTCAGGGGCCACTTCACCCACTTCAAATGTGTAGGCGTGGTCTCCGTAAAAGTCATTCATGAGTACACCACAGTCCACGGAAATGACGTCGCCCTCGTGCAATGGTTGGTCGCTCGGAATTCCGTGGACGACCTGTTCGTTGCGCGACATGCACAGGCTGTTGGGGAATCCGTACATTCCGAGAAACGCGGGGATGGCTCCGTGGTCGCGAATGAACTCTTCGGCCTTGCGGTCCAGCTGAAGCGGTGTCACCCCGGGCTTGATTTCAGCGGCGAGCATTCCCAAGGTGCGCGAAACAAGCTGGGCAGATTCGCGCATGAGCGCGATCTCTTCGGCAGTTTTGAGGATGATCATGCGCGCAAAAGAGATGTTCCGGTCATGGCGGCAGGTTGGGGTACGCCCATCCAGTCGAGGATGGTGGGGGCTACGTCACCCAATACGCCATTGGTAAGATGTAGTCCTTCTGTGGGTTCGTTCGTCACGAGAAAGAAGGGCACGGGGCGGGTCGTGTGGGCGGTGTGGGGGCTTCCATCGGGGTTGCGCATGCAGTCGGCATTGCCGTGGTCTGCGAGGATGAAGAAGCTGTACCCGTGCGGAATTCCTGCTTCTACAATAGCTTGAGCACACTGGTCCACAGTTTCGCAGGCCTTGATGGCCGCCTCAAGTACGCCGGTATGGCCCACCATGTCGGGGTTGGCAAAATTGAGGCAGACGAAGTCGGCTTCGCCGCGTTCGAGTTCGGGAATCAGTGCGTCCCGAAGTTCAAATGCGCTCATTTCGGGCTGAAGGTCGTAGGTGGCCACTTTGGGCGAGGAGCGAAGGATGCGTGTTTCACCGTCAAAGGGCTCTTCGCGTCCTCCTGAAAAAAAGAAGGTAACGTGGGGGTATTTTTCGGTCTCGGCGATGCGAATCTGGCGTTTGCCCGCGCGCTCGAGGACTTCGCCCATGGTGTCACTGAGGTTGTCTTTTTCGAACACCATTCGGATTCCGCGAAAGGTGGCGTCGTAGCGGGTCATGGTGACGAAGTGCAGGTCGGGAACCGGAGTCATTCCGTGCACGTCCAACCCGCCTTGGCTGAGCGCCTGGGTGAGTTCGCGACCTCGGTCGGTGCGGTAGTTGAAAAAGAAGACGGCGTCCCCGGGGCGAATGCAGCCCTCGGGATTGAGGATGTGCGGAAGGAGGAACTCGTCGGTCGTTCCGGAGGCGTAGGCGGCCAGCAATGCTTCGCGGCCGGTTTGGGTCCAAGCGGTCCCGGTTCCGTGCACGAGGGCGTCGTAGGCGATTTTCACGCGTTCCCAACGGGTGTCGCGGTCCATGGCGTAGTAGCGGCCGGTCAATGAGGCCAGAGATCCGGTGGTCTGGGACATATGGGCCTCGAGGTCTCCAATGAATCCGGCGCCGCTTTGGGGGTCAGTGTCGCGTCCGTCGGTGAATGCGTGCACAAATACGTGGGAAGCTCCGGCGGTGTGCAGTGCCGACAGTATCCCTTTGGCGTGGTTGATATGGATGTGGACGCCGCCGTCGCTGACCAACCCGAGCAGGTGAATGCGCTGGCCGGAGGCTCCGCGCTGCGCCAAATCTGCAAAAACGGGGTTTTGAGCGAACGAACCGTCTTCGAGGGCGAGATCGATGCGAACTAAGTCTTGGTAGACGATGCGCCCCGCTCCCAGATTCATATGGCCCACCTCGGAGTTGCCCATTTGGCCGTCGGGAAGGCCTACGGCCCGCCCACTTGCCTCTAACTGGCTTGAGGGGTAATGGCCTTGTAGACTGTCGTAAAATGGGGTGGAGCCAAGGTCTATGGCCGAGACTGAGGGGTCGGCGGGAATGCCCCAGCCGTCGAGAATAATGAGTACCGCTTTGCGCACGGCACAAAGGTACGGATTTCTAGAACGAGAGCGGGCCTTGTGGGTGTTCTATCACGGGCAATCCGGCCCTAAAAATGCGGGCAGAATGGGGCCCATGGAGCACGTGGTCGCGTCCGTTTGAGGTCAGCCAGCTCCCTTCGCGAAGTCCAATGACTGATTGCGGATTAAAGGCATGGAATTCGGCGATGCGCTGATCGCGCGTTTCACCCATATGGGTGCTGCCCTCGAAAGGGTCGATGTAGTGCGGATTGAGGTTGAACGGGATCCAACCCATGGCATCAAGTGTGGGGACTTCGACGATGGGCATGTCGTTGGTGGTTCCGATGCTCAATCCGGCGATGTTGATTCCGGCGCTGCTGCCCATGTAGGGGGTCCCGGAACGAACACTGGCGTCGAGCAGGGGTTCCAATCCGGATTCACGCAGCGTGCGGCGAAGGACGAAGGTGTTTCCGCCCCCCACAAACCAACCTTCAGCGGCAGAAGCTGCTTCGGCAACGGACGAGAATTCGTGGACGCCGCGCACCGTAATTCCGGCTTCAGCCATCACTGCTTTGGGGCGGGCGGTGTAGTCGTCCCAACTCATGCCTCCGGGGCGGGCGTATGGAACAAACACGACGAGGCGTCCCGCAAACAGACGCGACCACTCGTCGCGGAGGTAGCTCAAGTAGGGCGCTCCATGTACTGTGGAGGTCGACGCGAGGAGGAGGTTCACTTTTTGCGTCGCTTTTTGTCTGATGACTTCACGATGGATTCATCCTTTGCGGGGTCAGCAAAGCGGCCGTAGACCAGTTCGTTGACGCCTTCGCGCTGCTCGGTCCATACCGCGTGAACGTCGCCGTTTCGGGCAGCGATGCCCGAATAGTCCCCAAAGAATCGCTTGGGCGTGGGGGTGAAGGGTGCACTCAGGGCAGTGGCAGACCAAGAGGTTCCGCCATTTTCTGAGCGGTGAACCCATGCCTGGGTGCGCATCGAGGCCGTTTGACCGTAGGCCAGCACGTGCAGGGCACCATTGGATGCGTCGATGGTGAACCACGGCATGAAGTGGTGGCGAATGCTGTCGGGCACCGGGAGGCGGGAGGGCTGGCTCCAGTTTTCGCCGCGGTCTGAAGACATCGAGTGGCTTATCCACGATCGGGTCGAATCCTGTTCTCCAAAAATGAGGTGCCAGGTTCCGTTCGGAGCGAAGTATGAAATCGGCATGCCATTGGCACGTCCAAGTGCCGGGATTTCATGTGCCCAACCCCCACGTTGCATGGCGATAGGACGATCTACGGGCATCCAAGTCATCGCGCCATCGTCGTCGGAACGGTTCATCCAAATAGTGTCGCGGTAGGACCAGACCACTGCCACTCCGCCGGTGGGGTCGGCCACCGGAATGGCGCCTTCGGGCGTCTCGTCTCCATCGAGGCAGTTTCCTTCGTGGCGTGAAACCGTCACGGCGGGAGACCACGTTTCGCCGCGGTCGTACGACTGGCTGAATCGAATGCGGGATTTGAATTCAGGTTCGGTGCGTCCGTAGGCATCGAACTCGGTCCATGACACGTTGAGGGTGCCTGACGCAGGATCAATGGCGATGCCCTCTTTGTCTTGGTCTTTGGGCGGATTGTGGCCGATACCTGCCCCGTCAGACCAGGTCTTGCCTTGGTCGTCGCTCCACTGTATGACGATTCGGTCCAGCCAGGTTTCGCCGGCGCGACCTTGCCCACTGGGGTCAGCCAAATGCAAGTAGTAGAGGCGGCCTTGGTAGTCGTGGGCCAGAATAGGGTCGCCGTACACACCCATGCTGGACTTTAAGGCCAAACCGCGATTCCATTTCTCAGGGGCGCCGTTAGCTAAATTTCGGTGCAGTTGGTTGAGCACATTCCCTAAATACACCCCGTCACCTTTGGGGTCCACCGCTACCGAAGGCTCGCAGGCCCAATTTTCGCGGCCTTCGGCCGTCGTGATTTTGGTGACGGTCCACTGAGCTTGCCCAGAGGCCCAAATGCTCATCGCTAGAGCACATGCCGTTGCTACATATTTCGCTTCCATAGCCATTTCATTCCAGGGTTAATTCCAAAAGCGGCCGATTGCCCGCCTGCAATTTCAAGAACGTATTTTGCAGGACCTTCTGAGGGTAGTGGAGTTTCGTTCATCGGTGCGGCATTCGCTTGGATACTCACCACAATTCCTTCGGAACTCAAGTAAATGATGTCCAGCGGCACGTAGGTGTTGCGCATCCAAAAGCTCTGAAACCGCTCTTCAGGCATGATGAAGAGCATGCCGGTTCCTTCTGGGACACTGCGGCGAAACATCATCCCTTGCGTGGTCTCAGCCGTGGATTCGGCCAATTCGAGTCGAAATGCTGTAACTGTATCGCCATTTGACGCCAGAAAAGCACCGATACCTTCTTCAGTAAACTGCGGCTCAAAGTCGGTCGCCACCTCGGCGCGCTTGGGTTTAGATTCGGAACCCAGACCAATCCACGGCCCAATCACAGGGATGACTAATCCGAGAATGGCGATTACTACGAGGACGCCACCGACGCGCGTAATTAGTTTGCGGTTCATACTTCTATTTTTTGAGGGTGCTTCGGATCCAGAGGTAGATACCAGCTACCACGAGGGGGATGCTCAGCCACTGCCCCATGTTGAGGTCCATTCCTGCTTCAAAATCCTTTTGGTTGGCTTTGACGAATTCAACCACAAACCGGAATCCAAAAACAAGCACCAAGAACGCTCCAAAAATTTGACCTTCACGTGCTGCTGCTCCCCGTGCAAAAAGCCATAAAAGCAGTACATAAATCAACGCGTAGGCGAGGGCTTCATACAACTGGCTCGGCGCTCGCGGAATTCCGTACGCCGTCAATACAAAGTATCCATCTTTTTCTTGAACAAGCTGATCCTGTGGTAAATAGAGATGTCTATTATCTGCATTTTGACGATTAACTAGGGGCTCAAGGTAGAGTTCAACCATCGACTGAACTTGATCGAGGCTCGCTGTTTCAGTTGGGGTGAACCGCAGCTCGTATTCGGGCAGGCGCAGGCTGTCGGTCTCGAGGTGGTTGCCTGTCGCGACGTAGTCCACGGCGGCAACATCCCGCTCAAAGTAGCGTTCGATGTAGTCGGTGATGGGGCGTACAAACACGGTTTCGACTGCGGAATTTTGGGGCTGACCGTAAATTTCACTGTTGGTGAAGTTTCCTAGGCGAATGAACGCGCCCGCTAGAGCTACGGTGATGACGACTCGGTCGAGCATCCAAAGCGGCGTTTTACCAATGGGCTTGAGGTATGTGCGGCCAAACCATAGCATGGCAAGAACGATTGCGATGGCGGCTCCGTGCGAGGCCAGTCCGCCCTTCCACGGCATAAAAATCTCGACGACGTGCTCGCGGTAGTAGCCCCAGTCGTAGAAAAAAACGTGGCCAAAGCGAGCACCCAGAACCGTCGCGACCACCATGGTTGATAGCAGGGCGTCCAGGATTTTAAGGTCTATGCCCTCTTTGATGAAGACCTTTTTCATCCATTGGTAGCCCATAAAGAAGCCCAAAAAGAAGAAGACTTGGTAGTAGCGAATGAAAAGAGGGCCGAGTTCGATTCCGCGGTCGGCAACCCAGGTGATGGTAGCTAGCATGGGCTAAAGTTAGGAGTTCTCGCTTAGGCGTTGGGTGCCTTATCGCACTTTTTCGGAACCGGGTCCATTCCCGAGGTTCCCCAGGGGTGGCAGCGGCTCAATCGCTTGAGCGACAGCCACGATCCGGTCCACGGACCCCATTCTTTGATGGCTTCGCCCGCATAGGTAGAGCAGGTTGGGTAGTGCCGGCAGCTGGGAGGGGTAAGGGGTGAGATGACGAACTTATAGAGTCCGATCAGTGCGAGCATGGGCGTTGAAACCGCCCACAGGAGCAATTTGATCATTCGACCCGAAAGCTGCTGCCTTCAGGGCCGTCCTGAACGACAATTCCGCCTTGAGCCAGCGCATCGCGCAGTGCGTCACTGGTCGACCAGTCCTTGGATTCGCGCGCTTTGCGGCGCACGTCGAGTACGACCGACATGGCGGCATCCAATGCTTTTTGGTACTTGCCCGACCCGGATTGATGTTCGGGAGCCAGCCCAAGCACGTCAAACATCCATGTGTTCATGGCGTTGAGCAATTCAGCTGCGCCGGCGCGCCCAAGAATATTCGGATCCTTTTGGTCGGCCGCAATCGCTTTCGAGGCGTCAAAAAGGTGGGCAATGAGCACGGGGCTGTTGAGGTCTTGGTTCATTGCGTCGGAACAGTGCGCGTTCCACTCGGCCACATTCCAAGTGCCGCGGTACGGGCCTTGGGCTGGGCGCTGGTCAAGTGCCTCCATGCTCGCAAGAAGGCGGTAGTAACCCTTTTCTGCGGCCT
>CAIJMB010000125.1 GCA_903821715.1 uncultured Flavobacteriales bacterium | reverse complement strand
GATGATGCGGCTCGCGCCGCTGTGGTCCACCCCGAATCCGTCGAGGCCAATGCGGTTGACTCCCGCGACGTAGCACTGGTTTTCCATGGCACGCGCCGCGAGGAGCGTAGTCCACGCATTTTCGCGGGTCTCAGGCCAGTTTGCTACGACGAGCAACGCGTCGTAGTCAGGTTTGCCTTCGGCATCGAGCGTATTGCGCAACCAGACCGGGAAGCGCAGATCAAAGCAGACCGCCAGTCGAAGGCGCCATCCGCGCCAGGTGACGACGACTGCGTCCATTCCGCGCTCGAAGTCGCGGTGTTCACCAGCTACCGCAAAAAGGTGGCGCTTGTCGGCGGTAGTGGTGGTTCCGTCGGGTTCGACCCAAAAAAAGCGATTGGCCACCTTACCCGAAGAATGGGGCACAAATACAGATGCTCCTACGGCACACTGAAGTTCCGCGGCGAGCGCCTTCAAAAAATCTACCGACTGAGAACTCTGGGCAGCGACCTCGCGAGCCTGAGGCGTGGCGAATCCGGTTGAAAAGGCCTCGGGCAGCAGGAGTACGTCCACACTCGCAGGGGCCGGAAGCAGCGAGCGAATTCGTTTAAAATTGGCCTCCGGTTCGCACCAGGCGATGTCGAACTGAAGGAGCGCCACGCGCAAAGGGCTCAGGTTAGCGGGCATCGGGGAGCAGCAATGGAATGTCTTTGATCAGCTGGTCCACCGCCTTGGGGTCGGTGCCATCGTAGTAGCCACGCAGACGGCCTTCAGCATCGACCAGTACGAGGTTCTCAGTGTGAATGAACGAGTGCTCGTCCCATCCCTGACCCTCTTCAAGCACGGCAAAGTAGCTGGTGCGCGCGAGCCGATTCAGCTCTTCAGGCGTGCCCGTCAGCAGCCACCACTGGGCGGAATCGCAACCGTTCCGCGCCGCGTAGTCTGCCAAAATGGGTACCGAATCGTATTCGGGCATGGCCGTGTGCGACAGAATTCGAATCCGGTCGTCACCCGTGTAGGCGTCTTGGACCCTGCGCAAGCCGGCCGCCATGTCCACGCAAATTGTGGGGCAGGTCGTAAAAAAGTAGCTGACAATCCGGACTTTGCCCTCGACGTCGCGGGCACTGCGGCGGGTCCCCGTTTGGTCCACCAAATCAAATTCGGCCACTTGGTGGTCCATGCCCCTGCCCTCAAGGCTGTCGGCAACGAGTGCCGGATTCAAATCCGATGGATTGAGTATCGGAAGCTGCCGCTCAGGACGCTGTATGAGGTAGGCCGCCGTGACTCCGGTCATGAAAATCGCCGTTAAAATGCCTAATTTTAAGTATTCGGACTTCGAAAGCTTCCAGGCAGGTTTTGGCACGGTCATGGCACGAAGTTCGGGAACGTATCTTTACCATCATGCGGAATTTTGTACTTTTTTTAGCCACTGCTGCGCTCGCAGCTGCATGTACGCCCGAGGGCAATGATGTTTCGTTTCAGTTGAGCGTGCAGCCGAAATGGAACGGCCAGGATCTCGCCTACAGCAGCATGACCCAGGTGCAACCTGAAACGGGCGACACTTTTCAGTTTGAGCGCACCGACATGATCCTATCAGAGTTCGCATTAATTCAAGCGGATGGCAGCCGCCTCCCTCTAGTCGACGAGGCCGGCGATCCGATTTATGCCTTCTTCACCAAAGGCAAACCGTGGACCGTTTCGATTCCAGACAACATTCCTAAAGCCGAATACATAGGGATTGCGTTCACGGTTGGCCTTGATTCCGCGCGAAACTATGGAGACCCTTCAGTTTGGAAGGTGGGGCACCCGCTCAACCCAACAGTGAACAACCTCCATTGGGGATGGCAAGGTGGTTACATTTTTATGGCCATCGAAGGCTTCTACCAAAACAACGGAGCGCGCGAGCCCTGGCTCTACCACATTGCCAACATGGAAAACCGTATGCCCGTGGTACTAAACGGAGTCCTAGACCTGCGTGGACCGCGTCGCCTCGTGCTGAACTGGAATGCCGAAAAGCTGTTTTACGCACTACATGAGGTTCGCCCCTCTGAAGACGGCGCTTTTTCGCACAGCAGTTTTGACGGCGGAGTCGCCCACCGAATCTCTGAAAATGTGAGCCAATCTTTCAGCTGGGTCGCATTAGAGAATTTGAAATGAAGTACCTGGCGTTAGTATTCGTCGCTCTCGTGGCCGTGAGTTGTGGAGAAAATCCGCCGCCCACGACACCGTATACGCTCAATGTGCCACAGGGCTTCCCGCCGCCTCCGATTCCTGAAGACAATCCACTGACCGTCGAGGGCGTGCTCCTAGGCCGTCGTTTGTTTTACGACCCCATTTTGTCGCGCGATTCAACGCAAAGCTGCGGAAGTTGCCACAACACAAGCTTTGGTATGACCGACCACGGACTGCGCTTTTCAACCGGAATCACCGGGGCCGTCGGGGACCGAAACAGCATGCCGTTGCACAACCTGGCCTACCACACTGCATTTTTTTGGGACGGTCGCAGTCCAATGCTTCGCGACCTAACGTTGGTTCCGATTCAGGATCCGCGCGAAATGGACCACAGCGTCGAGGGCGTGCTCGCAAAGCTCAATGCGAGCCCCACCTACCGCGACCTCTTCTGGAAGGCATTCGGGGTCAAGACCATCACGGCTGAAGAACTCGGATTGGCGGCCGAGCAATTCATGCTCACCATTATGAGCGGATCGAGCAAGTTTGACCGCTTTGCCCGCGGCCTCGAAAGCCTCACTCCCGAAGAGCAGCAGGGCATGCAGCTATTTAACGGGGAGGCCAATCCCAATTCCCCAACGCGCGGAGCCGACTGCTTTCACTGCCACGGAGGGAATTTGTTTACCAATCATAAGTTCATGAACAACGGGCTTGACACGGTAATCACCGACCCCGGGCTTGGCGGAGTTACGGGCAATCCAAATGATATGGGCAAGTTTAAGGTTCCGTCGCTGCGCAACATCGCCTACACCCCGCCGTACATGCACGACGGCCGCTTTCAAACCCTGATGGAGGTCGTGGATTTTTACAACAGCGGAACCCACGCCAATTCTCCCAACATCGACCCTGCCATGGGCGACATCATTCGAGCGGGCGGACTAGGTCTTAACCTTCAGGAGCGCCTGGCACTCGTCGCGTTTTTGAACGCCCTCACCGACACATCCATTGAGAGCGACACGCTCTTTCAAAACCCGTTCAACTAATATGAAAAATCTTCTTTTAGGTTTCTGGCTCCTCGTTTCTTGTTCCGCGCTTGCGCAGACTTCCGAGGTAACATTTTGGGTTAATGGGGTGTGCGGAATGTGCGAAAAGCGCATTGAAATCGCCCTTTTGAATACCCCCGGAGTGCGCTTTGCCGACTGGTCGACTGAAACTCATCAGGTCAAAGTGGCATTTAACAGCAAGAAGCTCACCGAACAGCGACTCCACGAGGTCGTTGCATCAGTGGGCCACGACACCAAAAAACTCCGCGCTAAAGACGAGGACTACGCAAAAGTCCACGAATGCTGTAAGTACCGTGAGCTTGATGCGCATTAGTGCTTTAGGCTTCTGGTTACTGGTAACTGGCGTTGCGCATGCCCAAGTGCGCGACAGCGTCGTCGCTATTGACGAGGTCGTGGTGCGTACTGAGGCTCCGGATGCGGTGGTTCAGGCCCGTTCCGCCACCCTTACTACCTCGATCGGACGGGGCGAACTCAAGAAGGCCGCCTGCTGCAACCTGTCGGAGAGCTTCGAAACCAATCCGTCCATCGACGCCGCGTTTACCGATGCCGTGACGGGGACGCGCCAAATTCAGTTGCTCGGACTCGACGGGAAGTATGCGCAGATTCAGACCGAAATGACTCCGCTCGTGCGCGGCTTGCTTTCCAACAGTGGGCTGCAGTTTATTCCCGGAACCTGGGTCGAAGGCATCCAGTTGACCAAGGGAATTGGAGCAGTGACCAACGGATTTGAGAGCATGACCGGCCAAGTCAACGTCGAGTTGATTAAGCCCGACGAAGGGATCAGCGCCGAAAACCCTCGACGTGCCAGCGCCAATGCCTACCTCAACAATGCAGGACGTATGGAGCTCAACGGCGACTGCGCGCAGCGACTCAGCGCCAAGTGGACCGTTGGAACCCTTCTGCACGCCAACCAAACCCGCTGGTTTCGGGACATGAACATGGACGGCTTTGCCGACAACGCGCTGGGGGGACAGCTCAACGGTATGCTCCGCGCCCGCTATTGGGGTCAAAACGGCTGGGAAGGCATTTTTACCCTGCACGGATTGCAAGACACCCGCGAAGGTGGGCAACTCGGACCAGTAGTCCCCAACCTTCCGTGGACCTCGTCGGTCGCCCAAAAACGCACCGCATTTACCTCAAAAACAGGATGGGTCAACCCCGACGATCCCGACATGAGTGTGGGCATCATTGTGCATGCCTACCAGCAGTCTTTGGATGCGCGCCTTGGCCCACAAGATGCAGCCGCAAGTCAGTTTCTCAAAGGAGACCAACGCGGCGGGATGGCACAGGTTCTCATTCGCGAGGGGGGCATGCAGTGGTCCCAGACTTCTGGGGTGAGTTGGTCGCTCGACCGGTACGTGACCGACTGGCACCACCCAGGCCTGGCGCACGACGATACATGGGTCGAATCAGCTCCGGGGGTGTTCAGCGAATGGACGTTTGAGCCCTCACCAAAGTTTACCGCCGTACTGGGTGCCCGTGCAGACTACCACTCGATTGCTGGGCTTCAGTACAGTCCGCGCGTTCACCTCAGGTACGCCCCTACTCCTCGCCTCACCGTTCGGGGGGGCTATGGACGCGGATTCCGCATGGCGATGCCCGCCGTTGAGTCACTGGGTAGGTTTGCAAGCGCCCGAACTGTGAACCACGCGGTGAATCCCTGGGGCACAACTCAAAACATCGAATCCGGAACCACCGCGAGTCTTTCTGCTGTCTGGAACTACGTCGCCAACTACTACCCAGGAAGCGTAGTGTTCGACGCCCAAATCAGCAACCTCGACCGCGCCGTGCTGCTCGACGTGTACCGAGAATCCTCAGAAGTTTTTTTCTACAACTCAAGTATGCAATCTCGCAGCATGAGCGTTCAGTGGGAACATCAGTTTTCAAAGAATTGGAAGGCTAGGGCTGCATACCGCATTCAAGATGTTCGCGGAGTGTACTTCGGTGTGTGGGATGCCGTCCCTTTTGTATCACCACGCCGAGCCATGCTGCACGCCGAGTACCAGTTCCGCCAAAAATGGTTCGCCAACGCCACGTGGCAGCACTACTCGGGCATGCACTTACCCCCGGGTCCCGGAGATGCCGTCCGCAGTATGAGTCCCGACTTTGCGCTGCTTCACCTTCACCTTCGTCGGGATCTGCCGTGGGGCGACGCCTATATCGGAGTTGAAAACACCCTCAATGTGCGCCAAGCCGAGCCCATTG
>CAIJMB010000124.1 GCA_903821715.1 uncultured Flavobacteriales bacterium | reverse complement strand
TTTACCCTAAACGACAAGGCCGAGGCCACCCTGGCCTCGGCCCTTGCCGTGGGATTACTTCTGGTGACCCTGCGGTTGGCGGGATCCCGCGAATTCGCGCAGCACGACGAGGGCCGTGAGGAACCTCGCCGGGACCTCAAGGATTGAGGATGAAGTCCTTGCCTCCGCCCACAATCACCTTGGTGTTGGGCGACTTAGACAGCTCACGGTAGGCCTCAATGGTCTTGTACTGAATGATTTGCGGAGTCAACCCCTCTGAAATAATCTTGTTGGCGTCGCGAATGCCCTCGGCTTCGATGATGCGGCGGTCGGCCTCTTGGCGTTCGCGCTGCAGTACAAATTCCATGCGCTGGGCTTCTTGCTCGGCCTGAAGCTTCTCTTCGATCGCGCGGTAGAGTCCGGCCGGAAGCTTGATGCTCTTCATCAGGACGGCCTCAATCACAAATCCGCGGTCCTCAAGAAGACCCATCATGCTCTTTTTGATGGCGGTCTCGATTCCGAGGCGGTTGCCCGTGTGCATGTCTTTGGCCATAAAGCCGGCAGTCACATCCGCGGCTGCGGCGCGAAAGACGGGCAAAATCATGGACATCTCGTAGTCGGGGCCAATGCTTCCCACCACGTCGGTCGCACGGCGCTGGTCGATGTGGTAAAGGATCGAAATTTCGGCTCCGACATTCAATCCCTCTTTGGACGGCAAGTCGAGCTTGACCTCGAGGTTGGTGGTTCGGGTCGGAACCTGAATAATCGTCGTCAAAAACGGATTGTACAACCGCGGCCCCGGTTGAACCTCGCGCTTGCTGATCTTACCGAGCGTGCGCTTGACGCCCACGTCTCCTTGGCGCACCACAGTGCAGGAACTCAAGGCGATTCCAGCGACCGCCATCCAAAATATGTTCTTTGTATTCATACCTTTAAGTGTTTGTGAACCGGAGGCAAATTCTTTGCCTAATTCCTTCACATTAATGCATTTAATGCTGCCCATTAACGCAGCGCACCGCTCATTCACCATCTGAAACTACTCACCCAATGAACCAATCTCTAATTGAACGCGGCCTCGCCCTGCTCGGCGCACTGCTCATCCTTCTTTTTGCATTGGGCTTTGTGGTTCCGTCCCTCGGCGCGTGGCAATCCGAAATCCGAATGCTCGTGGTCGTTGGTGTGGTGCTCTACACCGCCTATAGTTTTTGGACCCAGAGCAAAGATGCCAAGGACATTGCCTCAAAGGCCAACGAAGCCGCCAAATGGCGCCACGAAGCCGAGCAGCTGCGCAGCAGTCTAAATCAAGTCCAGAACGAACTAACTGCGGCCGTTGAAGCCACCACTAAGGCCGAAACGGCCAAGAAAAAAGCTCAAACTGAGCTCAAAAAGGCGAGTCAAGCGCTCGAAGAGTGCCAGGCCAGTAAGCTGTCCTGATTCGCTGAGCCATAAAAAAACCCGCCGCTCGCGCGGCGGGTTCATCCCTGATGTGGCCCTGGCAGGAATCGAACCTGCATCTTAGGCTCCGGAAACCCACATACTATCCATTGTACTACAGAGCCATCCTAGAGCTCAGCGCGCTGCGCTTTTGCTCGGGGCGGCAAAGGTACAATACCGCTGGCGACTAAAATTCCGCCAAAGGCAAGTGAGAAGGCGACCCAAAACGGAATCAATTGGGTACCTGTCAAGAAAAATCCGGCGATAAATATCCCAAAGCCCACAAGCAATCGGACCGGTGTATATCGAACGGGTAGCCGGTACAGGTGCGGCATTTCAGCCGGCTGGTGTTCGGGGCCGGCGAAGAGGAGGCGCAGTGCGGTTCCGAAGGGAAAGTCGCGAAAGTTTTGAATCAGACGGGCCGCATAAAACGAGCTCACATAAAAGGGGTCGCGCTGCTCAATGGGCTTGGTGAGGCCGTAGGTGACGGGCTCGCGTCCGTCGTGGTAGCTGCCAAACATTCGGTCCCAAAGGGTGAGCATGCCGCCGTAGTTCTTGTCGAGGTGCGCGCGGGCGGATGAGTGGTGGATCTGGTGGTAGCGAGGTGTCACAATGAAGCGCTCGAGGCCCACCCACGCAGGCCATAGTTCACTGTGCAGCAAGGCCTGATAAAATCCGTTGATGATGTTTGCGAGGACAATGTACTCGGGCTCGATTCCGAAGAGCACCAACGGGCTGTACACGAGGACACGCACAAAGTAGCCCAACGGCGAGTTGGCGAAGTTGACACTCAGATTGTACTCCTCGGGCTGGTGGTGTACGAGGTGCGCCACCCACACAATGCTTACACGGTGCGAAATGCGGTGGTAGAGGTACCAAAAGAGGTCCACGCCAACAAACGCGGCGAGAAAGTTGAGCCAGCCCGGTTGGATTGAGTCCAGAACCCGCAATCCAAGCATTTCAGTGGTGAGCCAAAGGCCAAAACTCAACGACAACAAAGCAAAAAGTCGCTCGATCATTCCCAAACTTAGGTTGAGCGCCGTTTGGCTAAAATCTACGTTTCGCCCGTGGACGCGCAAGAGCATCCACTCGACACCAAAGGTCACGAGTCCAAAAACGATAACGAGGGAGTCGGTCCAGTGCATAGGTATACCTGTGAAAATTGCATGCCAAATCTTCGGATTGGGGTATAAAAAAACCCAGGCAAAAATTGCCTGGGTTCCGCGCCATTAAGGCGAAAAATGAAAAACCGGTACCTAGAGCTGCTTTGCGAAGCTAAACTCGAGGGTAAGCGTACCCTCAGCAGGAGTGGTAATATCGGTCGTGGTGCGCAGGCGAATGGCAGATTCAAGGATACTGAGGACCTCGTAGCGGGTAATCGTGCCGTCAGTGGCCGTAATAATCACCGAATCGGGAGCCACGCCGTTGCCGGACTTGGCTAACCAGGTTCCGTTGCCCGACTGCTGCCAGGGGAAGGGGATGGTCAGAGCACCTGCCACCACTTCAAGTTCAGCGTCAATGGCGTAATTCACACTGTTCGGTTCCTGAACCATCGTAAAGAGCGAGGTCGCCGCGATCGTCTTATCACTCGCCACAATGGGCGTGACGCCGATGGTGGGGATGTTGACGGTTCCGGCCGCCGTAATGTCGTTGACCAGCCAAGTTCCCTCGAGTCGGTCAGCGAGGGTGGGATCTTTTTGGCACGAAGCCAGCGCGAGGGCGGATACCGCCACAAGAAGTAGGTTTTTCATAGGACTAATGTAGCAAAAAGTTAGCTTGAAAACTCAGCATGCGCGGCTCGGCAAGGAGCGCGGGGCGCGGACTTACCACCCTGTTGTTCAGGTTTGTAGCGGCGGCGATCAGCGTCCACCGGTCGCTGACCTTGAACTGCAGACGGGCGTCGGCGACGAAGTCTCCGCCCGAGGTAAAGGTGCGCGAATCAGCTACCCCCGGCACGTAAATGGCGACCAAGGGCGAGGTGAAAATTCCGTCAATGTTCTCCATAAAGCTGTTGGCGCGAAGGCTGAAGGCGGCGGTCAGGCGGCGCCACGTGTAGGCGACGTCGGCCTTGCCCACGTGGCGGTAGCGGTACTTGAGCACACGGTTTGCGGGGTCGAGCGAGGTCGAGTTGTAGGTAAGCGCGGAGCCTGCGGCGTCCGTGGCATAGACCTTTTCGGGCTCAAGGGCGATCGGCTGGGCGAAGGTGTACGAGAGCATGGCCTGCAACTGTCCGGGGCCGAGCTTGGCCTCGCCCACGGCGGTGGCCTCGAGGCCCTGAATGCGGGTGGGGCCTACGTTGAGCGAGGTGAATCCGAAGTTGGCCAAGCCCGCGTTGGGCACATTGGCCCACTGGCCAAAGCTGAATTCGAGCATGTCGCGAAACTCGGTGCGAAAAAGGGCGAGGTCGGCGTAGCCCTTGAGGCCACCGCGGCCCTTAAATGCTTGGCGAAGGGCGAGTTCGGCCGTCCAGCCCTGCTCAGGCTTGAGTCCGGGCCGCGGAAACACCTGGAGCACTCCCGCCGCCGAGGCACTGTATAGCTCGGCGATCGACGGGTAGCGAAATCCCTGAGCCCACGAAGCGCGCAGGTGGGTGGCGCGTCCGAAGGCCCGGTGCGCTCCGGCACGCAGCACCGGACGCTTGAACACGTCGAGCTCGTCGATGGCGAAGGCCTCGTAGCGCAGTCCCACGTGGGCATCCCAGCGCGCTCGGGTGTAGTCCACTTGAAGGAGTCCGCCCAGATTGGCGCTGCCGTGGTCGCCCGAAAAGAGCGGCGAAGTCATTTGGCTGGCGG
Organism: uncultured Flavobacteriales bacterium; assembly: GCA_903821715.1. Lineage (GTDB taxonomy): Bacteria > Bacteroidota > Bacteroidia > Flavobacteriales > Schleiferiaceae > TMED14. Next base: position 7,976 of record CAIJMB010000124.1, on the reverse strand, counting down.
AACCTTGGACGCCCGCCGTCACCGCCCAACGGCCCCGGTAGGCTTGGGCGAGGTACTCGCCGAGCAGCTGCTGGGACGTGTTGGAGTAGTCGTTGCTGTCCAAAAAACTCTTGGTGTCAATACCCATGGCGCGCAGGCGCAGGGTGTGCTTGATTCCTTCGCCGCGAACAATTAGGTGGCCGGACAAGGCGCCAATGCGGCTGTCGGTCTGGGTCGCTGAAGAATCAAGCGGCGTGTATCCGAAGCGAAAATCCTCCCACAGCAGGGCGGACCGGCTGCTGCGGTCCATGTACTGCGCGCTGAGGCCCCATTCGGTGCGGGCATTGGGGCGGAACCGGTACTTGGCGTGCAGTCGCCCACTGGTTTCGCCGACCGTGTACTGGTAGCCCTGGTCGCCAAAGGCCTGGCCGTGCACGACCCAGCCGTGGCGGCCGGTGGAATCGCTTCCGCTGGCGGCAAAGCGCAGGGCTCCGCGGCCGCGCGGACCGTCGTACCACCTCAGGCCCAGGCGGGGCGGTTGGCCGTAGGATTCCGCCAAGGTGCTCACCATGATGCGGGGCTTGGCCGAGGGTTCCCAGGTGCGCAGGTGAATGACGCCGTTGAGCGCCGACGATCCGTAGAGGGACGAGGACGCGCCTTTGACCACTTCGACTTGGTCGAGGGCCTCCATCGGCATGGCGGACCACTGTACGCCGCCGGCATCCGGGCTCAAGGCAGGCAGGTCGTCGACCAGCACCAGCACGCGGGACCCGCTGCCCAGCGACCAGCCACTACCCGCGCGGATGTTGGCCTGGCCATCTTGCATGGTTACCCCCGGAGCCATTTGAAGCGTTTGCTCAATGCGGCCATTGGGCTTGTCGAGCGCCAAGCGGCTCGGAAGCACATCGACCGAAACGTACGTCGCCGCCAAGTTCGTCGCGTTGCGGCTTACCGTCACGACGGTCTCATCGAGGGTTATCAGGCTGTCCTTGGGAGCTGCGGTGGTGCGCTGCTGGGCGGCAAGTACGCAAACGTTTAACGCGGCTACGGTGAATAAAATAATTCGGCGCATTGCAGGTGTTATGGCATAAGTTTACCAAAGTATGAAAACGGTTTGGATTACCGGCGCTTCGTCGGGGTTTGGTGCTGCCAGCGTGCGCTGGTTTGTGGAACACGGGTGGCGCGTGGGCGCGTGGGCCCGACGTGCCGACCGGCTGGCACAACTGCGCGACGAGGTCTTGGCGGCTTCGCCCAGCGCGGAACTATGGGTCGACAGCGTCGACGTGCGCGATGCGGCGGCCGTACAAGCTGCCTGGGACCGTCGTCCCTTTGCCGAGGTCGACGTACTCGTCAACAACGCAGGCCTCGCCCGCGGACGCGAATCCATCGAAGAAGGTTCGCTGCAGGACTGGGACGAGATGATCGACACCAACCTCAAGGGCTTACTCTACGTCACCCGGGCTGTTGCCCCCACTATGGTGGCCCGCGGCCACGGCCACATTATCAACATTGGTAGCTTGGCGGGCCGAGAGGCCTATCCCGGCGGAAACGTTTACGGCGCCTCGAAATTCGCGGTAGACGGACTCACCGACGGAATGCGCCTCGACCTTACGCCCAAAGGCATCAAAGTCAGCCAAATCGCTCCGGGTTTGGCCGACACCGAGTTCTCTACCGTGCGCTTTCACGGCGACCGCAGTAAGGCAGCCTTAGTCTATTCAGGAATGCAACCGCTTAGTCCAGATGATGTCGCTGAAGTCATCGGATACGTTGCAGCCGCCCCCGCCCACATTAACCTTGCCGACGTCCTGCTCATGCCTGCCGCCCAAGCATCATCAACCCAAGTGCGCCGCACATGAATCCAATTATTCGCCTCCCCCTTCAGCTCCTTTCGGTGGGCTTCGTCCTACTCGCAGTTAAAATCTACGCGTACAACAGCACCCACTCCATTGCCATTTTATCGGACACCCTCGAGTCCACCGTACACCTGTTGGCCGGAGCGCTCACCATCTTTAGCGTGTGGTACGCACGTCAGCCGCGCGACGCCTCGCACCCCTACGGCCACGGCAAAATCGAATTCATTTCAGCTGCCTTTGAGGGACTTTTGATGGCGATTACGGCCATCGGAATCCTGTACCAAGCCGTCATGCACCTCGCCGAAGGCAAAATGCCTGAGCAACTCAGTTTGGGCCTTGCCTTGACCCTTGGGGCCGGCATGATCAACGGGGCCATTGGCCTGGTATACAAGCGATTGGGCAAGCGCCAGCTGTCGGTAGCCTTCACCGCCGAGGGCGAGCACCTCCTGTCAGACTTCTACACCTCAGTGGGCGTTACACTTGGCCTTGGCCTGGTGCTTTGGACCAAAATTCCGTGGATTGATCCTGCGATTGGTTTGGTTATGGGCGGAATCGTCGGATACCAAAGCTTTTCGGTTCTTCGCAAGGCTCTGGCAGGCCTAATGGACGCCGCCGACGTCAGCGTTCTCGAAAAGGTCGTGTCTACGTTGGATGCCCAGCGGAAGTCGGAGTGGATTGACGTGCACCACTTTCGCCTCGTGCATTACGGAGGCCAGTACCACGTCGATGCGCACCTCACTCTACCCAACTACTGGGACCTGAAGCATGTGCACGACGAAGTCGATGCGATGGAAGAGCTGATTGCTTCCACCTTTGAGCACGAAGTCGAGTTTTCGGTGCACGCCGACCCCTGTGTACCCGATTCATGCTCGCTCTGCCAGGTCGCGGACTGCAGTGTGCGAAGCCACGCCTTTGTTCGAACGATTCCGTGGACCGTCGACAACGTGCTGGTCAACGGCAAGCATAGTTTAACTCGAAAAGATTTGACGTGACCACTGCCCTTGAACGCCTGCTGCGCTATGTGAAGATTGATACGCAGAGCGACCTGCACTCGACTTCTTCACCGACGACCGAAAAGCAAAAGGACTTAGGGCGATTGCTGGTAGCTGAGCTTCATGACCTCGGTCTGAACGACGCTGAGCTCGACGCCCATGGTTACGTGTACGCGACGCTGGCGGCCACGACCGACCGTGACGTTCCGGTGATTTGCTGGTGCGCCCATATGGACACCTCACCCGAGGCGCCCGGTGCAGGCGTTCAGCCCATCGTGCACCGCGAATACGACGGAGGGGTAATTCGCCTGCCCCACGAAGGCATCGTGCTGGACCCGGCGGAGCATCCGGATTTGCGGGATCAGGTGGGTTCCGCCATCGTGACGGCCGACGGCCGCACCCTGCTCGGCGCCGACAACAAAGCGGGAATTGCCGAAATCATGGCCGCCGTGGAATGGCTCGTCGCGCACCCCGAGGTGGCGCACGGCGCGATCAAGATTCTGTTTACGCCCGACGAAGAAGTGGGCCGCGGAACCGCCCACGTCAACCTCACTCGTCTCGGCGCCGACTTCGCGTACACCGTGGACGGCGAACGCCGCGGAACCCTTGAGGACGAGACCTTTAGCGCCGACGGAGCCGTACTCACCTTCACCGGCGTCAACACCCACCCTGGCTTTGCCAAAGACAAAATGGCCAACGCCCTCAAAGGAGCGGGGGCACTGCTGGCACGCCTCGAGCACGACTGGAGCCCTGAGGGCACCGCCGGAACCGACGGTTTTGTGCACCCCTATGAGGTCAAGGGCAGCGTGGAATCGACTCAGATTCACTTCATCATGCGGAGCTTTCGCACCCCCGACCTGGACGTGTATGCTGATCGCCTGCGCAGCCTGGCCACCGAAGTCTGCGCGGCACGCCCTGGACTTAACTTCACTTTAGAGGTACGCGAGCAGTACCGGAGCATGAAAGAGATACTGGACCGCCACCCGGAGGTCGCCGAGCATGCCGAAACAGCCATGCTCCGCGCCGGCCTCACTCCCGAGCGCGGGCGAATTCGCGGCGGAACCGACGGCAGCCAACTCAGCTTCATGGGCCTGCCTACCGTCAACATTTTTGCGGGTGAGCACGCCTTTCACAGCCGCTACGAATGGGTCAGCGAGGCCGACATGGAATACGCGGTCCAAACGCTGATTGAACTGGCCCAAGTCTGGGCGGAATCCAGCAACCCGTAGCTAGCAACTGGCTACTGGCTACTAGCTACTTGCGGCGGAGCAGCCACGCGTCGAGCGAGTAGCCGCCGGCTCCGAGCAGCATCGTAGCCAAAAACGGAATCGCGAAGAGCAGCGAGTGCTCCTTGTCGCCCAAGGCATCAGCCCAGTGGGCACCAAAGGCTGCCACAAGCATCGTGAACGCCGCGGGGGCCGCAAACCACCGTGTCTTGAATCCGACAATCATCGCCAGAGGAGCGACGAATTCGCCGAACACCGCCAGCGCAAGGCTGATTTCGGGACCGAGTCCGGCAAAGTCGTAAAACTGAATTTCACCTCCAGCGAGCAGTTTGAGCAGCTTGGGGTATCCGTGGGTGAGCATGAGGGCAGCCGGACCGATGCGCAGCAGGGCAAGGCCGAGGTCGTTAAAGAATTCGCGGTTCATGGGTCAAAAGGTAGCACGAAATGCCCCCGATTCACAACAGTCGCCGTAGGTTTGACAACACAAACGCCGCGCACTTTGACCGTCGATTCCTACCTGTCTGCATTGCCCGCATCCCAGCGCGAGCGAGCTGAATCGTTGCGAGAACTCATTCGCCACACAGCCCCTGAGGCCGTCGAGCACTTTGGTTACGGAATGCCAGCCTATAAACTGCGCGGCAAGCCCTTGGTTTACTTCGCGGTCTACACAAACCACCTCGGAGTGTACGCGCTTCCGGCGGCCCATGCTGAATTCGCCTCGGAACTCGCGGGGTTCAAGCAGGGCAAGGGTTCGGTGCAGTTCCCGTGGGCGCAGCCCCTGCCCCTTGAGCTCATCGGGCGCATGGTGGCGTGGAATGCGGGGCGGATTCCGTAGCGTAGCCCGAAGCGAGATTTTAGGTACCTTAGGGCTATGCGTACCCTTCTTACCACCCTTTTTGCGGCCGCGACGTTGAGCGGAGCCTTCGGCCAAGGCATTGAATTCGAAAACAATTGGTCTACTGCCCTTCAGCGCGCCAAGGCCGAGCATAAACCCATGCTCATCGATTTTTACACCGACTGGTGCGGATGGTGTAAGGTTCAAGACACCACGACGTGGCTTGACGCCGACGTGGCGCGCTACGTCAACACCTACATGGTCGCCGTCAAGCTTGACGCCGAGCGCGAGGGGGGCGAGGTCGCGGTACGCTTCCGCCCTACCGGATACCCCACGGTGGTGATGTACGACCCGAATTCCGCACCCCAGCGCGCCGCATACTACGTCGGCTACAATGCAGATGCAGCCAAGTACCTCGCTCAGGTCAAGTCCGACGCCGAAGGCCAAGGCAGCAGCATCGGCTTTCAGCCCGACCAGCCCAATCCTGAGTTTCCGGACTTCGTACGCAGCCGCTACAGCAAGCAGCGCATGAAGGCTCTGGCACCTGACGCTGTGGAGGCTTGGCTCGCAGAGCACCCCGACGCCCCCGCCGAAGTGCAGTGGGCGGTGCTGTCACTGAGCAATCTGACCGCCGAACGAGCCGACGCCGTGATCGCGAACCGTTCAGAATGGCAAGCCCTCGCGGGAGAATCGGCATACAATGGTTTTGTACAAAATCAAGTGTTTAAGCGCGTTATGGCGGCAGAGAGCCAGCAAGAGTTGCCCGCAGCACTGGCATTTGCTGCGGAGCACGGTGGACCGAACATCGACGTCAACATGCTTGCGGCTCAATGGGCTTCGCGCAAAAAAGAATGGAACTACTTGTTGGTACTGTTAGATACTGATTGGGGCGCCGAACTCGAGGTTGCCTCGCTCAATTCCATGCTTTGGCCGATTGCCGAAGATGAGGCCGCAGACCCTGCACTCGCAAAGCGAGCCGCCCAAATCATGAGTGGTAAAATGACGGCTGAAACAGATCCAACGTTCCGCGACACGTACGCGTGGTTGCTGTTCCGTGCCGGAGACAAAAAATCCGCCAAAGCCCAGGCCAAGCAAGCGATTGCCGAGTCCGGAGGCAAACTAGATTCGAGCGAAGAGCTGCTCGCAAAAATGAAGTAGGCTCAGCTGCCGGCGAAGGGCGTCCCAAAGAGGCCCACGGCGAGTTCGGCCCACACGAGAATCAAGACGAACAGTATCGCGGCGACGGCGGCAAGGCGCAGGTTGCGCGAGGTTGCCCGCCCCCACGCGTAGTCAATGGTGAGTGCGGCGAACGTAAGCAGCGCGCCCGCAATCACAAAATCCATAAACGACCATACAAATTCGCCCCCGAAAAGCATGCTGACGGCGGGAATGGCAAGCAGCGCTATAGCTGCGAGGAGCAAGTACGTTCTTCGTTTCAAAATATTGATTTTGAATATTATATATCAAGATTAGTGCCATGTTCGGAGCTTCAAAATACGTCCATTCCAGGGAACCATTCGGTCGATTCGGTGTTGTTAATAAGAAATACCCTTAAGCCATGAACTACCTGCTTTGGGTTTCACTAGGTGCCGTCGCCGTTATTGGATTGACCGTCGGAATCACATCCATGATGACCCGCAAAATCGAAACCCCTAAGTACACTGTCCTTCACACAATTGACGGAATTGAAATTCGGAGGTACCCGAAAATGACCATCGCCCGAACGAGGGTCTCGGGACCGTCCATGGATCAAAACGGAAGCTCCGGCTTTCGTTCGGTAGCTAACTACATTTTTGGCGGAAACGAGCGAAACCAAAAAATTTCTATGACCGCCCCCGTGGTCATGGACCTCAACGATTCTGCTTCGCTCTATTTCGTGCTACCGAGCAAATTCGCCCTGGATCAATTGCCCAAACCGAACTCCTCAAGCGTTCAAATTTCGGAACTCGGCCCTACCACCATGGCCGTGGTGCGCTTCGGCGGATTCTCGACCGATGCGAAAATCAGTGCGCAGTGCGCCGTCGTTCAGCGATTCGCTGAAGAGCACAATTTGCTTCACAAGAGCGAATTTCAGTACATGGGATACAACGCGCCCTGGGACGTTGTGGGGCGACGCAATGAAGTTGCACTCACCATTTATTCGGACCTCGAAGGTGCGGAATTGAAGTAGGCGGCAGCCCAACCTGTTTCAGCCCCGAGCAGAATCGAACTGGGATCTAACGTTTAGGAAACGCTTATTCCAAATATTGACCATTTAACAGCTGATTATCAGTTTGTTACAAATTAAAGAAAGTACAAAAACAGTACAATCCAGTACAATTTGCGCTGACTTTTGCGCTGACCTGGTGGACGAGGATAGTTCGGTTCAAAATGTTCACTTATATCTAAAAGTGCTCACCTTAATTGTCACCCTTTTGCCCGTCCACGAACCAATAGGTCTATGACAATGCGGTCTCATACTTCGAGATGTCCAATTAAACAATTGTCTTCAGAAAGACTGTAGGTGGCTGCTTGAAACGCATGATATAACAGAGTATTGAGGAACAGATTAATGATGATTCAGGTAACTTGGGCGTAAAGTTGGTAAAAGGGTTAAAGAGTGATTTGATTCATGAAGGCAACGCTACTGGAAACGCAAGGAATTCCAAATTGCTGGACTTGTGCGTGATAGAAATTGGAGTTACTGTAACTTTAGAAATTGAAGTCTTCTTATGCCGGATTTGAATTCTGCAGTCACCGTGGCTGGGCTTTCTTCTGTCAAAAGTGTATTACGCATTTGGGTAATAATTTTTTAATTCGTTCTTTCTCCTTGTCGCTGAGTTTATTCCTCTCAATATGTAAAATTTGAAGGCTCGTGAGATATTTAATTTCGTCAGGAAGTGATGTCAACTGATTATTCCCGATTTCTAAGTACAGTAGATTTGGCATCTCGCCAATTTCTTTCGGTAATTCTGTCAATTGATTATTGTTCATTACCAAAATTCGTAAATTTTTAAGATTACCAATTTCTGGACCTACGTATTTTAATTTGTTTGAGCTTAAAGAAATTTCGTCTAAAGTTGTCAATTTGCTTAAAACTGTCGGGAAGTAC
>CAIJMB010000123.1 GCA_903821715.1 uncultured Flavobacteriales bacterium | reverse complement strand
GGTTGATGTCTTCGTGGGCCGCGGCGCGACTTATCTTTGATGGATGCAACTTCCCACCCTTTCACTCCAAAAATGGACGCACGGCAGTCCCGAAGAGCAGATCGCTTTTTCTGAGGAACTCGGTAGCGCGTTCCGCAGCCTTGGTTTTGCTGCAATTGAAGACCATGGATTTGGTTCTGTGGACCGCGAGCAACTTTATGCCTCGGTGCAGCAGTTTTTTAACCTTGACGAAGCGGCAAAGCGCGCATTCATACTTGAAGGAGCCAAAGGGCAGCGCGGATTTACGCCGTTCGGCGTCGAGCATGCCAAGGGCGAAACTTCGGCCGACCTCAAAGAGTTTTTTCAATGGGGACCGATGAACGCCGAAGAGCGCGGTCTAAGTGGCAATGTGAATGTGAATTCCGTGGTGGAAGGAATGGATGAAGTCGTGCGCGCCGCCTACCTCAAGCTTGAAGCCATCGGCAATGAGTTAATGAAGGCCGTGGCCCTGCACATCGGCGTCAACCGCGAGTACTTTACTGACCCGTTGGCTGGCGGACATTCGATTTTTCGCGCCATCCACTACCCTGCCCAACCCGAGCTTCCCGAAGACGGAATTCGCGCCGCGGCCCACGAAGACATCAACCTGATTACGTTGCTAATGGGTGCATCGGCTGAGGGACTCGAAGTCATTTCTGAAGGAAAATGGGTTCCGATTCATGTAACCAACGATGCGCTGGTCATCAATGTGGGCGACATGCTGCAGCGACTGACAAATGGCGTGCTTTCCAGCACTACCCACCGCGTGGTGAATCCAACCGCCGAAAAACGCCACTTACCCCGCTTCTCAATGCCGTTTTTTGTGCATCCCAAAGAGGACATGCCGCTCAACTGCATGGACCACTGCATTTCTGCAGACCGCCCCAAGGCGTTCAGCGACATCACAGCGGGTGCGTACCTGCACGAGCGCCTCGTCGAAATCGGCCTCGCGTAAGTCGTGCGGATTGACATTATTTCGCTGCTTCCGGAGCTGATTCGCAGTCCGTTTGAGGCGTCTATTTTAAAGCGGGCCCAGACCAAGGGCCTCGCCGAAGTGCACTTGCACGACTTGCGCGAATTTGGGCTCGGTAAGCACAAGCAAGTCGACGACTACGCGTTTGGCGGCGGAGCCGGAATGGTCATGAAGCCCGAACCCCTTTTTGAATGCATCGAGGGCCTGATGGCGCAGCGGACGTACGACGCGGTAATCTACACTTCACCTGATGGCGAAACCCTGAATCAGCCGATGGCCAACCGCATGTCAGCGTACGGCAACGTGATGATCGTCTGCGGGCACTACAAGGGCATTGACCAGCGGGTACGCGACACCCTAATCACCCACGAAATCTCGATTGGCGACTACGTGCTGAGCGGTGGCGAGCTCGCAGCAGCCGTCATTGCGGACGCCCTGATTCGCCTGATTCCGGGGGTTCTCAATGACGAAACTTCGGCCCTGACTGATTCGTTTCAGGACAATTTGCTGGCGCCACCGGTGTACACGCGGCCGGCCGAGTTTCGGGGGCTCAAAGTGCCCGAAATCCTTACTTCGGGCAACACTCCGGCGATTGAGCAGTGGCGCGCGGAGCAGGCGCTCGCCCGCACCCGCGAACGTCGACCCGATCTGCTGGGCGAATAGCTCGCGGGGGCGCATTATCTTTCGGGTATGACCCGAATTCTTCTTTTGCTTGGCAGCCTGACGGTGGCGTGGACGGCCGCGGCCCAGATTCGCGCAAGCGACATTGACCCCTTTATCGGAACCGGCGGCCACGGCCACACCCACCCAGCCGCAACCGCACCGTTTGGCATGGTGCAAATCGGACCCGACACGCGGCGTGAGGGCTGGGACGGCTGCAGCGGATACCACTATACCGACGCTACGGTGTGGGGCTTTAGCCACACGCACTTAAGCGGAACCGGCGTTGGCGACTACGGCGATTTCTTGTTCAAACCCTGGAGCGGGCCCTTTGCCGACCAGCCTGTAGCCTTTCGCAAGGCTAGCGAACGCGCCACCGCCGGCTACTACGGGGTTACGTTGGGCAACGGAACGAAGGCGGAATTTACCGCCGCCGAACGGGGCGGATTTCACCGCTACTCATTTGCAGCGAACACTAATCCAGAGCTTTGGATTGACCTCAACTACCGCGATCGGGTGTTTCGGGCTTCAGCGCGCCTAGAGGGGTCCGTGCTTCACTTGAGTCGGGTCAGCCAAGCTTGGGCCAAAGAACAGCACGCTTACCTCGCAGTGTTCGTACCCGCTGGAGCGATGGTTGACATTGTGGATTCGCTGCACGTTCGGATTACGTTTTCTTCGCGCGCCACAGAATTGGCAGTTGGTTTCTCAGGAACCGATAGCCAAGGGGCACAGCGAAACCTTCGCGCCACGCTGGCTTCGTCACGGAATTTTGAGGGCTGTGCAGCGCGCACCGCCGAATTGTGGCAAGCCGAATTGGACCGGGCTCAGGTCGCGGGCGGTTCCGCCGCCCAAAAACGCATTTATGCGACGGCGCTCTACCATGCATTTAGTGTTCCGAATCTATGGAGCGACGTGGACGGCCGCTACCGCGGCATGGACGGACGCATTCACAGTGACGCGGACCACGCGCACTACACGGTGTTTTCGCTGTGGGACACCTACCGAACGGCGCATCCGCTCTATGCGCTGGTGCAGCCCGAACGCACCCGCGATTTTATTGCGACGATGCTCGACATGCACGAGCAGTCGGGCCGCCTGCCCGTGTGGGAGTTGGCCGGAAACGAAACCAACTGCATGATCGCCTACCACAGCGTGAGTGTGCTGGCCGACGCGCACGCCAAAGGCTACGAAATTGATTCCGAGCGCCTGCTCAAGGCGATGGTGGCCACGGCGCAGACGCCGGTATTCGGAATTCCGAACTACCGTTCGAACGGGTATTTGAGTATACAGGACGAGTCCGAAAGTGTTTCGAAGACGCTGGAGTACAGCTACGACGACGCGACGATCGCGTGGACCGCCGCGCGACTTGGGCGAAGTGACGTCGCCGAGCAGTTTTGGCGCCGTAGCCAGGGCTGGATTAGCCTGCTTGACCCAGAGACGGGATTGATGCGTCCGCGCGACAACGGCGATTTTATGCAGCGCTTTGAGCCACGAGAGGTCAACAACCACTTTACCGAGGCGAATGCGTGGCAGTACAGCTTTGCTCCGGTGCACGACCTTGGACGCTGGAATTCGATGCTCGCTGCCCTAGGCCGCACGCTTGAAGGTCAGCTTGACGCGCTGTTTGCCGCTCCGTCGGCCACCGTGGGTCGCGAACAGGCCGACATCACGGGCTTGATCGGGCAGTACGCCCACGGCAACGAGCCGTCGCACCACATTGCATGGCTGTACGCGGCGACTGAACGTCCCGACAAAGGGCACGAGCGGATTCGCGAGATCCTCGAAACGATGTACAGCGACCAGCCCGACGGGTACCAGGGCAACGAAGACTGCGGGCAGATGTCGGCGTGGTACGTGATGAGTTCGTGGGGCCTCTACCCTCTTGTGCCCGGCGAGGCGCGCTATGCAGTAGGCCCTATGATTTGGGATCGTGTTGCATTGCGGGCCGAGGGCCTTGCGACAAATGTCGTTCGCAGCGGAGACGGACCGCTTGCGTTGGGTTACCACGTTGGAAATGAATCGACACAATCCAAGAGCTACCTAGACCATGCCGATTTGGCCCGAGGGGCAAGCATTCACATTGAGCACGGATCGAATGCCGCGAACTTAGAGCCCTACCGCAACGTGAAGCACGGCATTGCGGGCGAGGTACAGCCCGCGCCGCGGATCCAGGTTCCGCGCCGATTTGAGGGCGAAACCACGGCGTTTGTGGATGGGGTTCCGCAAACAATCACTGAAAGCAAAGCATTGGTCGCTGGTGACGGCGTAACGCGGCACCGTTCGGTCGCAGAAACGACCAAAAAACCCCACGGATGGACGGCACAGATCATCTCGGGAACCCCGAACCCGCAGTACAATCCGGGTTCGGCGAGTTTAGTAGACGGCGTCTTTGGCGATGTGGATTGGCGCAAGGGCGAGTGGACCGGCGTTCAAGGTGAAGATTTAGTGATCGAGATTCGACCCGATAAAATCCGCCGCACTAAGGGTTTTGACCTTGAGATTCGATTGCTCAAGGACATTAAGTCGTGGATTGCGCTGCCCGCTGGTGGAGAATTGTGGATCGAGCGGCCGGACGGCACGACCCAAAAAGTTGGGGAGTGGATCGAGCCCAAGGCACTGGACGAAGAGCCCAGCTATGTGGCCCGAGTGAGCAAAGGATTTAGTGCTTCGTCACGAAGCGATCAGCGCATCGCGGCCATTCGCGTTGTGCTTCGCAATCCCGGAATCCTGCCCAGTTGGCATCCTGGCGCCGGCGGTCAAACCTTCATCTTTGCCGACGAAATTTCGATCAGGACCCGGTAAGCCCGAACTTTACACCATGCGAATAATTTGGATGTGGGCCTTGGGCCTTCTCACAATCGGGGCCAGTGGACAGCGCCTGCCTCAACCTCCGGCGAACGAATTCTACCGGACCGATGTGGTGCCGCGGATCGACATCACGATTCCGGCCGACAGCCTGGCTGCCATTTTTGCGAATGTCACCAGCGACTACGAGTACCACGCCAGTTTTGCATACACCGCCCCAGGGTACACGGTATCTGGGGTTGAAGTCGGATTGCGACTGCGCGGAAACACCTCGCGCACCAGTGGCAAGAAGTCCTTTAAAATCTCGTTCAACAGTTTTATATCGGGAACTCGGCTTGAGGGCGTCAAAGAACTGAACCTCAACGGTGAGCACAACGACCCGAGCATAATGCGTGCCCGAATCGCCTGGGAACTGGCACAGGATGCCGGCATGCCGGCTCCGCGCGTCAACCACGTTCGGCTGTTTATCAACGGCCAGCCCTATGGACTCTACGCAAACATTGAGCACCTGAACGACGACTTCGTCGAGCACCGTTTCGCTCGGGATGCCGGAAACCTTTATAAATGCTTGTGGCCGGCAGATTTGGCCAACTTGGGCACAGACCCCAACAGCTACAAACTTATGTCGGGCGGAAGACAGGTCTACGAGCTTAAAACGAATGAAACGTTAGACGACTACAGCGGGCTTGCACGCTTTGTAACCGCCCTTCACGCCACGACGAGCACTCAGGCGCTGTGTGCCCTAGATTCGGTGTTCAACGTCAACAGCTACTTAAAATGGCTGGCCTGGGAGGTCACCACGGGCCATTGGGACAACCACTCGTTCAACAAGAACAACTTTTACCTCTACGAGGACCCCGCAAGCGGCCTGATGGAGTTCATTTCGTACGACGCCGACAATACCTTCGGAATCGACTGGTTCAACATCGACTGGGCGACGCGGTCGCCGTTTCAGTTCGGAACCTACCCGCTCTACACCAAAATCCTCACCAATCCCGCAGCTCAACGTCGTTTGAAGCTGTTTCTCAACGAATTCGGAACCCTTGCCGGGTCCGCCGCATGGCGCAACCGGAACGAAGCATTGAGGGCCCAATTGGCTCCGTTTGTCGAAGAGGATGTGTACCGCACCTTCGACTACGGCTACGATTCGCTCGACTTTTGGAATGCGCTTGACGTCGCTGGGGGCGCCCACGTCAAATCAGGAATTCACCCCTTTATGACTTCGCGCATCGCCGCAACGTCGAGTCAAGTGCCCACTGGAAATGTGGAGCCCATTGTGTTTGTCCCTCGCTTGTCGGGCCATGGGGGCATTGGGGTGATTCCGGTCCAAGTCGAAGTCTGGGATGAGTCCACACCCAACGTGATGCTGCACTACCAGCCGAGCGGCGGATCCTGGCAATCCTTCACACTCTTTGACGACGGAACCCACGGAGACGAGCTAGCGGGCGACCGACTGTATGGGGGCTTGGTTCCAGCGAGCGTCGGCGGAATCTCCTACTACGTGACCGCAACCGACGACCACAACGCGTCCACTTCAGCTCCCTGTAGCCCCGCATTCTGGGCCACCTACGCGCACCCCAACGTGCTGATTAACGAGGCCTGCAGCGACAACGCCACGGGTCCAGCCGCTCCGAACGGTTCGCGCGAGGATTGGATTGAGTTGCGGAATCCAAGTTCGAGCCCCGTGGGCCTCAACGGGCTCTTTTTGAGCGACAATTCCGCGAACCCCGGCAAAGCTGCATTGAGCGGCCACAGCATTCCAGCCAACGGCCGCCTCCTTTTTTGGGCCGCGGGCGGAACCGGATTCACCCGTTCGCTTGATTTTAAGCTGGATAAGAATGGCGAGGGTTTGGCCCTGAATGCCCAATCCAACGGAGGCTGGGTGCATCTTGACGAGGTACGCCTCCCGCCCCTCATGCCCGACCAATCTTTTGGCCGCCGCCACGACGACGCTTTTACCTGGGTGGTGTTTGATCAGTTCGCAAGCCCCAGTGCATCGAATTCCGGGACATTGAGCAGCCCTGAATTGAATCTGCGCCCTGCACTCCTCGCCTACCCCAATCCGTTTGCTTCAGAGCTGACGTTGGTCAATTCGGGCGCCACTGAACTCGTCGTAACCGTAATCAACGCCTATGGGCAGCTACTTGGACAGCATAAAATTGAGGCTGGCGGCACACTTCGGCATTTAGACGCTGGTGCGCCCGGCCTTCGCATTCTGCACTGCAGCAACGGCCAAACCATCAAGGTGCTCAAGCACGAGTAACCGGCTAGTCGCGGCTCGCGCGGCGACGGCGAAGCACGTCGTAGCGCAACCACACGGCCCATGCGGCGTATGCGGATACTTTGTAGCCGACGTAGCCGTCGAGGATTCCGCCCCGAAGCACAAAGTGCTTTACAAAGCGCCACGCAGGCTTGAGCATCGTATGGTAGGGCGTGATGTGCGGAGTGCGCGCATCGTAGTCGCCCGCCTGCCACTCGGCGTAGCGGCGAAGCTTGGCCTCCCATGAAGGTAAATCGACAAACGTGTTGTGGTTCATGCGGTGCTTCAGTCGTCCGATGGGGCCTGAAGCCTCGATTTCAGAATGCACCTGCTTGGGCGCATACCGACAACGATCGCGTTGAAATAGGCGAATGACCTTGTCT
>CAIJMB010000122.1 GCA_903821715.1 uncultured Flavobacteriales bacterium | reverse complement strand
TCGCTTCAGGACCGCAAAGTGCAAGCGATTTTTCCCGACGGCAAGCACGGAAAGCACGCTGTCACCCACTACGAGGTGCTGGAGCGCTACCACTTTGCCACGCTCGTGGCCTGCCGCCTTGAAACGGGCCGTACCCACCAAATCAGGGTGCATATGAAGTACTTAGGGCATCCGCTGGTTGGCGATGCGGTCTACGGAGGCGATAAGGCTCCGCACCGTCCCGAGCTGCCCAAGTTTGCGCAGTTCGCCCACAAAACGCTTGAAATGCTTCCGCGCCAAGCGCTGCACGCGCGGCTACTCGGTTTTGAGCACCCCTCGCGACCTGACGAACGCCTCGTGTTTGAAGCTCCGCTGCCCGACGACATGCAGGCGGTGCTGGAGCGGTTTCGGCGCTATGCTAGCTGCTAGTTACTAGTTGCTCGCTTCCTCGTACAGCCCCTCGTACTGCTCGGCGTACATCTGCAAGATGGGCTTACGGCGAAGTTTAAGAGTTGGAGTAACGTGGCCTGCGGCGATGCTCCACACATCGGGCGTGAGGGCGAAGCGCTTAATCTTTTCCCACTGACCGTACTGGGCATTTGTCGAATCGATTTCGCGCTGAATCCGTGCGACGATGCGCGGGTCAGCGACCATCTCGGCCGGGGTCGTCCACGCGATGTTCTTGCGGGCGCACCACGACTTGAGGAAGTCGAACTGGGGCTGCACCAAAAGCACAGGGTACTTCTTGTGTTCGCCCGCGACCATGCACTGCTCGATGAAGGGAGACATTTTGAAGGCGTTTTCCATGGCCTGGGGCGTGATGTACTTGCCTCCGGCGGTCTTGAAAATTTCTTTCTTGCGGTCGGTGATGCGCAGGTAGCCCTCAACGTCGAATTCGCCGATGTCTCCGGTGCGGAACCAACCGTCTTCAGTCATCACCTCGGCGGTGAGGTCGGGGCGGTTGTAGTAGCCCATCATCACGTTGGGGCCCTTGGCGAGGATCTCGCCGTCGGCGTCCAGCTTGAGTTCGACGCCGTCGATGGCGGTTCCGACGGTGCCCAGCTTATGGCCTTGGCCGGTGGGCAGGTTAACTGCCAAGATGGGCGAGGTTTCGGTGAGTCCGTAGCCCTCTTGTACGTTGATGCCGGCTCCGGCGAAGATGCGGGCGAGCTTGGGGTTCAGCGCGGCGGCTCCGCTGGCGACGGCCAAGGTTTCGCCACCCAGCGCCTCTTGCCACTTGCTAAAGATCAGCTTGCGGGCCAGCTTGAGCTGGGCGTAGTAGAGCGGGCTCAGGCCCTCGTGCTCATAGCGCTCGGCCAGTCCGACGGCCCAGAAAAAGAGTCCGCGCTTGATGCCGGTCAGAGCCTTGCCCTTGTCCATGATTTTGTCGTACACCTTCTCGAGCAGGCGCGGAACCGCCGTAAACACCTGCGGATGCACCTCGCGCAGGTTGTCTCCGATGGTTTCCATCGATTCAGCGAAGTAGACGCCCACACCGTTGGTGAGGTAGACGTAGACACAGACGCGTTCGTAGCTATGGCACAACGGCAAGAAGCTCAGGGCTTTGCCGGTGGGGCCGACGGGCAGGCGCGAGGCCCCTGCGACCGCGTTCGAGGCGATGTTGCGGTGGCTCAGCATAACGCCTTTTGGGGTGCCGGTGGTTCCGGACGTGTAAATCAGCGTCGCCAGGTCCTCTTCGCGCACGGCGGCCTTGCGGGCCTCGAGTTCGGCGCAGTGGGCGTCGGTGGCGCGGGCCACGACGTCGTCAAGGCAGGCGGAACCTTCGGTCGGCGTAAACGTGAACACGCCTTCGAGGCTGGGCACGTCGGCGCGCAGCGCCTCCATCTTGTCGCGGAGCTCCGGGTCGCTCACAAAGCAAAAACGCACTCCGGCATCGTTCAAAATGAACGTGTAGTCGGCCTGCGAAATCGTCGGGTACATCGGAACGTCCACGCCGCCCGCGCTGAGGATGGCTTGGTCGCAGAGGTTCCACTCGGTGCGGTTGGTGGTCGAAATAATTCCAACGCGGTCGCCCGGCTTGAGGCCGAGGTCGATGAGCCCGCAGGCCAGTTTCTCGGCCTTGGCAATGAATTCGGTGGTCGACATCGACTGCCACTGGCCGTTGACTTTGGTGTTGAGTGCGTCGGGGCGCGGATGCTTAGCCGCCGCGTAGTGGGCGAAATCAAAAAGGCGTTTGGGTGCGTTCATGCGTGAAAGCTCGTAGGTTACTTGCGGCGCGCTCCGTGGATCCACACCTGGGTTGGCGAGGTCTGCGGGAGGGCCAAGGGGGTTATGTCGTTTAGGTTTACCTCAAAGATGGTGAAGTCCGCCCAATTTCCAATACGGATTTCGCCGCGGTCGGACTCCTGAAAGGCAGCACGGGCGGCGTCTGTGGTCATTCCCTTCAGGGTTTGGGCAAGGGTCAGGGCGTTTTCGGTTTGAAAACCCTCAGCGGGGTGGCCGTCCAACGCGCGTCGGGCCGTAGCGGCCAAAATCGTGTACATCGGGTTGGGGTGCTCGATGGGGAAGTCGGTTCCGAGCGGAATCCATCCGTCGTTTGCCTCGCGCAGCGCCCGGTAGGCGTAAGCGTGCGGCATGCGATGGGCCCCAAGGCGGTCCGGCGCCCAGTCCATATCACTCGTCGCATGGGTGGGCTGCACCGACGGAACAACGCCTTTGCCAAAGAGGATCTGGTCTTCGGGACTCACCACTTGGGCGTGCTCGACGCGCCAGCGCAGG
Organism: uncultured Flavobacteriales bacterium; assembly: GCA_903821715.1. Lineage (GTDB taxonomy): Bacteria > Bacteroidota > Bacteroidia > Flavobacteriales > Schleiferiaceae > TMED14. Next base: position 1,365 of record CAIJMB010000122.1, on the reverse strand, counting down.
TCTTTTTTTGCGGCTCGGGCGCTGAGGGCTTCGCGGTACAAATTGATAATTAAATGGTTGGCGGAATCTCCGATAGCGTGCGTGTTCATCTGCCACCCGGCCTTGGCGAGGCGGTCGGCGGCGGACTTCAGGTACTTGGTATCGCGAAGTGCGAGTCCAAAGTGGTCGTGGCGGTCGTGGTAGGGGGCGCGCAAAAGGGCTCCGCGGCTGCCCAAAGCGCCGTCGCTGTAGAACTTAAAGCTTCGCACCGACAGCCAGTCGGTCTCGAGGGGGCCGCGGTCCAGCCAGTGGTCGAGGGCCTCGGGGCTCTCGGCGACCATGACGTAGAGGGGCATGCGCAGCGCTCCGGCCCGCTGAAGGCTGTCGATCAGCATGATGTCTCCAGTGGGCAGTCCGGCATCGTGCACGCCGGTCAAGCCGAGTTCCACGCACCAGCGCTCGGCCGCCTGCAGGTAGCGGATTTTTTCTTCGCGCGAAGGTTCGGCGATGCGCAGCAGGATTTCGGCGTTGTCGACGAGTACTCCGGTGGGTTTGCCGGCGGCGAGCAGGATTTCGCCCCCGTCGATGCGGGTGGCGGCGGTGATCTCTGATTGGGTCAAGGCGATTTGGTTGCAGACCACTGCGTGGCCGTCGATGCGCGAGAGTACGATGGGCTTGTCAGTCAGTCCATCGAGTGCGTGGGACGTGGGCCATGCCTTGTTAGCCCAGTCGTTTTGGTCCCATCCGCGGCCGCGAACCACGGCAACCTCGGGGTGGTCGGCGACGTACTGGCGGACGCGGTCGACGCACTCGGCCCAGCTGCGGGTTCCGACCAAGTCGACCGTCTCGAGGGCTTGGCCAAGCGCCAGAAAGTGGGCGTGGGCGTCAATGAAACCAGGGTAGACGAACGACCCGCTGAGGTCGGTGGTGTCGTTGGCCGAAGGAACGGCCACGGCAGCCGGAACCACCGCCGCAATCCGCCCGTCGCGCAGGGCGAGGTGCACCGACTGGTAGCTGAGGCTGTCTCCGTGAAATTCCGCGATGCGGGCATTCGCTAGAACGGCGTCAAACTCAGGTGCCGTGCTGCAGGCCACAAAAAGCCCAAAAATTCCGAGCAAAAGGGGGGAGTAAACTGCCTTCATAGCCGCAAGGTAGGCAGCCGTCGCCGTACCTTCGCGCCTCAAACGACGCGCATGGAATCAACCGCCCTTACTACCGTAGCCCAAGCCCAAGAGCTCGGCCTTTTGCCTGAAGAATTTGACGCGATTTGTACGCGCCTCGGCCGCGTGCCCAACTTCACCGAGCTCAGCATGTATTCGGTGATGTGGAGCGAGCACTGCTCGTACAAGAACTCGATTGTGTGGCTGAAGACGTTGCCCAAAGAGG
>CAIJMB010000121.1 GCA_903821715.1 uncultured Flavobacteriales bacterium | reverse complement strand
TTGGGCGCAGCTCAAGTCGGCGCTGACCACCAAGCTCAACCAGGGTACGACCAACTTGGGGTACAACGGCGCGCGCGACCAGATGTACGGCAACCTCGACAACGTCAACGGCCAGGTTACGTGCATTTACACGGGGCGCGTGGCCACGTTCAATACGAGGGCAGGGGCGACGGCCAACAACATGAACTGCGAACACACGTTTCCGCAGAGCTTCTTTAGCTCGGCCGAGCCGATGAAGTCCGACATTCACCACCTTTTTCCGTGCGACGAATCTGCGAATACGCAGCGCAGCAATAATCCGTTTGGCATTATTACGGGCACTCCGGCGTGGTCGGTGGGCGGAAGCAAGCGCCTCAGCGGCGTGTTCGAGCCGCGCGATGCCCACAAAGGCGATGCGGCGCGGGCTATGATGTACTTCGTGACGCGGTTTGGCGACTACAGCAGCTTTTATGCCCAGCAGGCCGCGGTGCTTGAGGCCTGGCACCAGCAGTTTCCGCCCGACAGCGCCGACCGGGCGCGGAACCAAGGCATCGCTGCCCTGCAGAACACGCGCAACCCCTACGTGGACTACCCCCAGATCATGGAGCGATTGATCAGCCTCGCGGGCAGTCCGCAGCCCAACCTCGCGGCCCAGCACTGGGCGAGTGAGGACACCCTCGAGCTCGAGCTGTGGTCGTGGTCGGTGGGCCCTATGCTGCGCCGCCGCTTGGTGGTGGCGAATCCGGGCAGCGACGACTTGATCCTCGGGGCGGCGAGCTTGTCGGCTCCGAACGTCAACTTGATCGCGGGCGGCAATGCCGATACCCTTAAGCAAGGCGAGATCCACATCTACGAGCTTGAATATCCAGCTTCGGTCGTGCACGACGGCGGCAGCCTTAGTTACACCGTCAGCACGGGCGGAACCGTGACCCACTACCTACGCGGCACCCCCTACATTGGTGTCGGCGAACCCTCAAACCATGCGGTGCGCGCCTACCGCAGCGGACGCCAGCTCGTCATCGAAGGCTTGCCCCTTGGAGCCCATGCCGAATGGACCGACTCCGACGGCCGTGTGCGCTGGGTGACCGACCGCGCCGAAGGCCTCGAAGAGCTCCGTGCGCAGGGCCACGGAACCGGTATTTTGCGCTGGACCCTCGACGGGCAGCGCGGCGTCCTTAAGTTTGTGTACTAAACTCCCTAAAAATTCCCGATCATGGATTCAACGACCAAACGCATCGCAATCAACTACGGCCTCATCGTGAGCGCCGTCGCCGTGGGCTACACCCTCATCTCGTACATCGTGAACGAGGCCTGGCTGTCGAGCCAAGCGGGCGGAATTTTTATGCTCCTGGCCATGCTGGTGATTCCGTACTTCGGCGTGCGTGAATTCAAAAAGGCCAACGACGGATACGCCACCTTTCGCGAGGCGTTTTCGGCCTACGTGCTTCCGCTGATCGTTTCGGCGGTGGTTGGATTGGCATTCAACTGGCTGATGCACAACGTGATTGATTCTGATTTGGCGACCCGTATGGGTGAGCGTGTGTACGAGCGATTCGCTGAAATGCCCGAAGACCAACGCAAGGGCGTGATGACCTTTATGGGAGTCGCGAATGATGCGGAACTCAAGGCTGAGTCAATCAAAATGACCGTGGACCAGACCAGCATCGTCGGTATGCTCAAGTCTACCGGAATCGGAATCATCATGTACGCCGTGATCGGCCTGATCGTGGGTGCTGTCGCTAAGAAAAACCGCCCCGAGTTCCAGTGAGCCACCTCGACCTGAGCCTCGTTATTCCGCTGTTTAACGAAGAAGAATCGCTGGCAGAGCTTCACGCGTGGATTGACCGCGTGTGCACGGCCAACGCGCTTCGTTATGAGGTGCTATTTATCAACGACGGCTCGACCGACGGCTCGTGGAAGGTGATCGAGGGCCTCTCGGCCCAGCACCCCGAGGTGCGCGGAATCCGCTTTCGCCGCAACCACGGCAAGTCCGCCGCCCTATACGTCGGTTTTCAGGCCGCTCAGGGCGACGTCGTCATCACCATGGACGCCGACCTGCAGGACAGCCCCGACGAGATTCCGGACCTGGTGCGCATGATTCGCGAAGAGGGCTTTGACCTTGTGAGCGGATGGAAGAAGAAGCGCTACGACCCGCTGTCCAAAACATTGCCCACCAAGCTGTTCAACTGGGCTGCGCGCAAAATGAGCGGAATCTACCTGCACGACTTCAACTGCGGACTCAAGGCCTACCGCCTCGAGGTAGCTCAGGCGGTCGAGGTTCAGGGCGAAATGCACCGCTACGTCCCCGTGCTCGCCAAGATGCAGGGCTTTACCCGCATCGGCGAAAAGGTCGTGGAGCACCGCGCACGCCCCTACGGAGTGACTAAGTTTGGCCTCAACCGCTTCACCAATGGCCTTTTGGACCTGGTGACACTCAGTATGGTTTCGCGCTTTCGCCGCCGTCCGATGCACTTTTTTGGCACCTGGGGCCTCGTCATGTTCTTCTTTAGCGGGGTGGCTCTTTCGGTCCTTGGCGGCCTCAAGCTCGCCCGCCTCTGGAGCGGTCAGCGGCCCGGCCTGATTGCCGACGATCCCTGGTTCTACATCTTTTTGACGGCCATGATTCTCGGAACCCAGCTCTTCGTAACCGGCCTTTT